>JABDQT010000280.1 GCA_013042165.1 Kiritimatiellales bacterium
GGTCAACGGAGATGAATGCGTCCGATGCAAAAGGTAGGGCTCGAACGCCGCACCGCTCTGCGAGTGTCCCGTCTTTAGCGGGAAGCGAGCCTCCAGCCCGCACCGGGTAGGGCGTGATGTCCCCATCACGCCGAAAGCGGACGTGTGAGGACACACGTCCCTACCGGTCGTCTGGCAATGTCTTTTGGAGGGGCGGACGCTGTCCGCCTGCGGTCGCTCAGCGAGCGACCCTCCAGTAGAGCGGGCTCTGTCTGCACTCTGTGTTCAGTCCAGGCTCAGATCGCCGTGGATGCGGAGGTGGTTGTGTTCGCGATCGACGTGCAGCTCTTTTCCGGGAAAAGCATGGGGGAGCTTTTCAATCAGCATCACTTGAACCCGATCCCGTAATTCGTCTTTGAGCTGATTGGGCACCTTGCGAAGCGTCGAAAAACGGATATCGACCACATAACCGGGGCCGAATCGTGAGCCGAAGCCGGCCGAGTAGGATGCGCCGACATTGAAAAGGCCATCCATTTCCGGATTCGAGGTGGTACCTTTGTGTGAGCGGCTGGGATGCAGGTCGAAGCGGTCGCCATAAGCGGCTTCCAGTGCGACGTCAATTTCGTCAAACACGCTTTTAAGTTTCTTTTCCCACTCCTTGGCTTTCCGATGTCTCATAATAGGCTTCGACAAAAGACGATCTCCCCCCGCAAAACAAGACGGATATTTAAATAATTCCACGCATTTCGAGCAGAATACCTTCCGTCAAATATCCCGAACTCGATGGCCGGACATTAAGGTCTGATGCCCTCGATAAATATTTACCCGCCAATGTTTGACTTATCCGGGCGAATCCCTATCCTTTCGCGAAATTTCGTATAATTGGGTCAATATAAACTAAATGGAGGTTTAAGCATAATGAGTGCTCCCACAACAAACCAGAAGCTGCTCGACTGGGTAGCTGAAGTAGCAGAAATGACCACGCCTGACCAGATTGTCTGGTGCGATGGTTCCACAGAAGAATATGACCGCCTGATGGGCGAAATGGTTGCCAGCGGGATGGCGATCAAGCTGAACGAAGAAAAACGTCCGAACAGCTACGCATTCAACTCCGACCCGTCCGACGTGGCTCGTGTTGAAGGCCGTACCTACATCGCTTCCGTCAAAGAAGAAGATGCCGGACCGACCAACAACTGGATTGACCCGGTTGAGCTCAAAACAACCATGAAGAAATTGTACAACGGCTGCATGAAAGGCCGCACCATGTACGTGATTCCGTTCTCCATGGGTCCGATCGGCTCTCCGATCGCCAAGAACTCCATCGAGATTTCGGACAGCCCCTACGTGGTGGTCAACATGCATATCATGGCCCGCGTGTCCACTGAAGTACTGCGTCTGATCGAAAAGACCGACGACTTCATCCCCTGCCTGCACACAGTAGGTTCCCCGCTCGAGCCCGGTCAGGCAGACAGCCGTTGGCCCTGCGCGCCGCTGGAAGACAAGTACATTGCTCACTTCCCGGAAGAAAATCTGATCTGGTCCTACGGTTCCGGTTACGGCGGAAACGCACTGCTCGGCAAGAAATGTCTCGCCCTGCGTATCGCTTCGGCTGCGGCCAAGCGCGAAGGCTGGATGGCTGAGCACATGCTCATTCTGCGTTTCACCAGCCCGGAAGGCAAGCAGTACCACATTGCTGCGGCCTTCCCGTCTGCCTGTGGTAAAACCAACCTGGCCATGCTCCAGTCTACCGTTCCCGGATGGAAAGTTGAAACCATCGGTGACGACATTGCCTGGATGAAACCCGGCGATGATGGACGTCTGTACGCCATCAATCCGGAAGCCGGATTCTTCGGTGTTGCCCCGGGTACTTCGGAAGACTCCAACCCGATGGCTCTCGCATCCGTTAACGAAAATGCCATCTTCACCAACGTGGTTGTGACCGAAGATAAAGACATTTGGTGGGAAGACATGGGTTATGACTGCCCCGGCGGCGGCGGTACGGATTGGAAAAACAACCCTTGGAAACAGGCTGATGGCGAAAAGGGTGCACACCCGAACAGCCGCTTCACCGCCCGCGCTGCACAGTGCCCGGTGATCTGCGACGCATGGGAAGATCCGGCCGGTGTTCCGATCGATATCTTCGTATTCGGTGGAAAACGCACCAACACGGTTCCGCTGGTACACGAAGCCTTTGACTTCGAGCACGGCGTGTTCATGGGAGCTACCGCTTCTTCCGAGCCGACGGCTGCGGCCCTCGACCTCGGTAATGTTGCCCTGCGCTTCGACCCGTTCGCCATGACTCCGTTCATCGGCTACCACGCCGGCGACTACATGCAGCATTGGTTCGACATGGGCGAAAAGCTCGGTGACAAAGCTCCGCGCTGCTTCTACGTCAACTGGTTCCGCAAGACGGAAGACGGCAAGTGGCTCTGGCCCGGCTTTGGTGAAAACTCCCGCGTTCTGAAATGGATGTGCGATCGTGTTGAAGGCAAGGTGGGTGCCCGTGATACGGCGATCGGCCTGATGCCGGTTGACGGTGAGCTGACCCTCGACGGCCTGGATATTCCGGCTGAAGACTGGGCAGCGCTGATGAAAGTCGACACCGACGGCTATAAGAAGACACTGGCTGATGCGAAGGAATACCTCGCCAAGTTCGGCGACAAACTCCCATCGCAAATCAGCGCTCAGCTCGAGAAGCTTGAATCTCGTCTGAACGCCTAAGTTCAATCGAAGGATTGACTGATAAAAGCGTCCCGTTCGCGGGGCGCTTTTTTT
>JABDQT010000284.1 GCA_013042165.1 Kiritimatiellales bacterium
ATGGATGCGGTTGCGTCCGGCGAGGCCGATGCCGGGGTGATTATCCATGAAGGGCGCTTTGTCTATAAAGAGCGCGGCTTTCAATGCGTGCAGGATCTGGGCGTGTGGTGGGAGTCGGAAACCGGCCAGCCGATTCCGCTCGGATGCATCGCGGTCCGGAAAAGTCTGGGTAAGGAACGCATCACCGAAATCGAACAGCGCTTATCGGAGTCGATCCGCGCCGCTTTCGAGAATCCGGATTCGACCAGCGGGTATGTGAAACAGCACGCACAGGAGCTGGAGGATGATGTCATCCGCGAGCATATTAAAACTTATGTCAACGAATTCACCATCGACCTCGGCGACGAAGGCCGCGCGGCGATTCAGCAATTACAGCAGTTGGCGCGATCAGCAGGAATAATATGACCAACGGATTTATGTACATTGGATCGGATTATCGTGTTTACATAAATCCGTTGGTAATCAATCCAGTAAAGATAGGGATCTCTTTATGATTGGAATTTTATTTGCAACCGAGATGGAGGCGCGGCCGTTTCTCGAGCGGGTTGTCCCCGAAGGTGTGGTGGTGGAGATCGCCGCCGCGATGGGGCTCGAGGCCGCGCGCATCGCCACGGAAAAACTGGTCGAGCAGGGCTGCTCGACCATCATTAATGCCGGCGTCTGCGGCGCGCTCAACAACCGCCTCGAACGCGGCGCGGTCTACCGCGTATCGATGGTCAGCACGGAAGCGCTCAAGGCGGCCGTAAACGTGGGCGTCGGTTTCGGGTTAAAGAAACTGGTCAGTGTCGAGCAGCCGGTCTTCGAGCCGGAACGCAGGCGCGAGCTTTCGAAGTATGGGGAGCTGGTCGACATGGAAGGTTATGCCGTCGCCCGCGTCTGCGAGGAGCATAGTATTCCCTGTATCCTGATCAAAGGCGTGACCGATTTTGGTGACGGCAACGGCAAGGAGGATATCCAAAAGCACATCGATCCGGTTTCCGAAACCGTGGCGGAAGCGCTTTTTCGGATTATAGACGGAGTTTCCGATGACGCGGCGAAGCCCGGTGAAGACGGCACACTTTGGGCGAAACTCCACTCCTTCACCAAGGTGGAGCATACTATTTTCAGTCTCCCGCTGCTGTTTGCCGGTGCATGGATCGGGGCAGGGGGGATGCCGTCGATCAGGGCGCTGCTGCTGATCGCATTGGTCGGACTCGGGGCACGTACCTTTGGGATGGCGGTCAACCGCATTCTCGACAGAAACATTGATGCGAAGAATCCGCGTACCCAAAACCGCGAGCTCCCGTCGGGAAAGCTTTCCATGGCGCAGGGCTATGGCGTGGCGGTTGCCGGGCTGGCAGTTTACTTTGCGGGATGCGCACTGCTGGGCCCGACGGTGCTGAAGCTTTCCTGGTTTCCGCTGGTTCCGCTCGCACTCTATTCCCTGCTGAAACGTTTCACGCCACTTTGTCACTATGGGATCGGCGTCGCATTGGCGATGGCGCCGCTGGGCGCTTTCGTGGCCGTGACCAACTCGCTCTCTTTTCCGCCCGAGGTGTGGCTGCTGTCGCTCTTCACCTTCTGCTGGATCAGCGGGTTCGACATCATCTATGCCTTGCTCGATATCGACTTTGACCGCACGCACGGGGTGCGCAGTATTCCGGCCGCGCTCGGTCCGATGGGCGCGCAGCTGGTGGCCGCAATTACGCATCTGGTTTCGTTTGCGGCACTGGTGCTCTTGTGGATGTCTGTGGGTGGACCGCTTCCGTTCATTGCGCTGCTGGTATCGGCCGGAGCCTTCGGCGCGGCCTACTTGCAGAGCATACCGGTGCATGTTAGGTTTTTCCCGATCTCGGCCATCGCCGGCATCGCCGGCGCGCTGGTTGTGCTGCTGGGATAGCGAACCAGCGGATGAATATAAACTGGATAAAGAAACGGGATCTGCATCTGGGTTACATCAATCCGTTGGTAAAAATCCGGATCACACGAGCAAGGAGTTGAAATGAATCTGATTGTGGCAATGACGGGTGCTTCGGGTGCGCTGGCGACGAAGCTGCTGATGGAAAAGTCGCAGTGGCCGGTGACGCTGGTGGCCAGCAAGATGGGTCGCGTGGTTTATGAGCAGGAGGTCGGCCCCTTCGCCGAGCTCGAGGCATTGGCCTCCGAGATTTGGAAGGACGGCGATCTGACGGCTACGATTGCATCAGGCACGGTGCCGACAGCGGGCATGGTGATCTTGCCGTGCTCGGCCAACACGCTGGGCAAAGTGGCCTGCGGTCTGGCCGATTCGCTGGTGACGCGCGCGGCGCACTGCCAGCTCAAGGAGGGTCGCAAGGTGGTGCTCTGCATCCGCGAAGCGCCCTGGACGCTGCTCAATACCCAGAATGCCGCCACGATCGCCGCGGCCGGCGGGATCGTCATGCCCATGTCGCCGCCATACTATTTCATCAAAGGACGCGATCCCGATAAGGTGTCGGTGAAGGAAATGATCGGCTACTTTGCCGACCATGTCCTCTCTCTCTTCGGGCAGGAATCCCCCAAAACCTGGGAAGACATCCGCTAAAAACAATGGATTTATTACCAACGGATTGATGTAAATGGGATGTTGATATGGATGATGGGACTCCACACCTGATACATGCTGATTTGACCCGCGAGATTATCGGTGCGGGAATGGACGTACATAATGCGCTGGGTCCCGGTTGGGATGAGATGGACTATCATCTTGCCATGCTGGAAGCTTTGGCTAAACGGGGCGTGCAAGCCGAGAGCCATCTAAGGGGAAACCTGATGCATCGGGGGGAACATGTAGATCGCTTTGAGCTCGATATCATTGTCGAAGATACGGTTGTTTTGGAGCTTAAGCATATCCAAAGTAATTTTGCGCCGGAACACTACGCCCAACTGATTAACTATCTCAAGTTTTGGAAGAAGGATCTCGGAATGCTGATTAATTTTGGCTTGGAGCAATTGCGTTTCAAACGAATACCCTACACCCCGCGTTCGGGAGAGGTCGTGGCTACGGGATTGTGGGATGAGCTGAAGCAGGCAGAGCCGACATTAACCGATAAGTTTCTTTCGGTGTGTCAGTCATTAATCTCGGAACATGGTGTTGGCTTCGGAGAAACTACATCCCGGAGCTTGTTGGAAGTTGCATGCAAGGAGGCGGGATTGATTATCCAGATTCCGACGGTTAACTTAAAGTTCGAAGAAACCAATCTGGGCACTCGAGCCATCAGCGGATTCATGCTCAATGCCCGTATATTGGTCAAGGTTACCGCATTGATGGAGAAAACAACAGCGGCGGATTTGGCTAGGTTGATGAGTTATATGCGCCAAAGTAACTTGAGATGCGGGATTTTGGTGAACTTTGGGCGCAGACAGTTATGCATCCGAGGAGTCATGAATCACCAGAAATCCGGTTTACATCAATCCGCTGGAAAAATTGCATAATGAAGAGACAGGAACCAGAGCGCGATACGTTGATTTCGGCGGAGGAAAACCGCGCGATGTTCGACCGTATTGCGAAGAACTATGATGCGGCCAACCGGACCATTTCCCTCGGGCTGGACAAGCGCTGGCGCCGCAAGACCATCGAACTGCTGAAGCCGTTCCGGGGCGGGCGTTATCTCGATGTCGGCACCGGTACGGGTGACCTCGTTTTCGAGATTCTGCACCAGTCCGTCAACGTGCTGGTCGACGGGATTGATCCGGCGGAGCAGATGCTGGAGATCGCTCGGAAGAAGGCGTTGAGGCGCCGCTTGGGTGACGCAGTAACATTCTTCACGGCCGATGCGCTGGATCTGCCGATGGAGCGGGAAACCTACGACGGGATTGTTTCCGGGTTTTGCTTTCGTAATATCGAGTGCCGGCAGCGTGCGCTCGAGGAAATGTTGCGCGTGCTTAAACCGGGCGGCATGCTGGTGATTCTCGAGGCTACCTATCCCGAAAAAGCATGGGTGCGGTGGGGGTATCACATCTACACGCCGCTGGTCCGGCTTGCTGGAAAGCTCTTCGGCGGCGGAGCGGCCTATACATATCTCGTCGATTCGATCGAGGATTTCCCCAAACCCGGCACCGTGACGGATATGTTCAGCGCGGCCGGGTTTTCAAAAGTACAGTGCCAGCCCCTGACCTTCGGGACGGTGTGCATCTTCTCCGGAAAAAAATAGAGGCAAGGCAGTTGGTAACCAGCGGATGAATGTAAGCCTGATCAGAAAAGCATCCTGTTTACATCAATCCGTTGGTTCTAATATCCGGGCCATGATTGTTTAATATGAGTAATGAAAAATATATTTTTGCGGGGGCACCCTACAGCAATTCCGCACCGCTGGTCGACCAACTGACCGAGGTGGATGCGCGGGTGCGGGTGATCAACGACCACCCCTCCAATCTGGTGCGTGACCTGAATGCAGGGCAAGCGGATGTAGCGCTGATTCCCGTGGTGCATCTCTTCAGCCATCCCGAGCTGGTCATGCTCGAAGGGCTGGGGGTTGCGGCCGACGGGCCCGTGAAAAGCGTGCTGCTGAAGTGCAACAGGCCGATGGGTCAGATCAAAACGGTTGCGCGCGATCCGGCATCGGCCACCTCGAATGCATTGGCCGGGCTGCTGCTGCAAAACTATTTCAAGCAGGATGTCGAAATGCACGACTTTGATAAGCTGGAACGGCCCGATGCGGCCGTGGTCATCGGTGATCGTGCGCTGTGCGCGGATCCCGCTCCGGCAGGGGATATCGACCTGTCCGAAGCATGGAAGAAAATGACCGGTCTGCCGTTCGTCTTTGCCGTCTGGGCGGTGCGCCGTGATTTTCCGGATATCGAAACCGTGACTGACATCGCCCGCAAGGCCTATGACGCCGGCTTCCGGACCATGGAAAAAATTGCCGAGCGCTACGCCGGTAAGCTCGGCGGTTCGCAGGCCTTCTGGCTCGACTACCTCGACCACTCCATCCACTACCGGCTTCATCAGCGCGATATGGAAGGGCTTGAGGAGTTTCGTCGGTTGCTGACGACCTATTTCTCTTTGCTGAAACGAAAATAGTTCAGGGTGGAAAGCTTGTCGCCAATGCGGTCGATGATCTCGCCGGCGAACTCGAGGCTGTCGCCATAATCCTCGAACTCCTCCCGCAGGAATCCGGTTAAATCACGCTGGTCGGCCAGCATACGCATCTGGCGCGCTCGTTTCTTGCATACCTTGGAAAGGGCGTCAGCACTATCGCTGACATCCTTGCGGATCTGCTTGTTGGTGTTGTCGAGCTCGTGCTGGCTGGCGCGGCCTTTATCGCTGAGCCGTACAATGCGGTTGACCATAAGGTTGTGCGCGTTTGACCATCGGCGCAGGCTCATTTCCGCATTGTCTTCGTCACCCACACGCCCGAAGGGATCGGATGACCATTGCTCGATGATTTCGAAAATGGACTCGGTCATCTCTTCGTTCGTTCGGTACAGCTTGCCGTATCGCTTATTATACTGCTTCCAGTTAACGGTCGTCCATTCCATGTCGGTCAGGCGATAGCAAAAGCGCCGGGTCTGATTTTCAAACCGGGTGCCTTCCGTATCCTTTTTCTTGCGCGAGTATCGGACAAAGCTCGCAATGCCGACAACTTCCTTGCCCAGGTTCAACACCGGGCTACCGCTGTTGCCCTTTACGAATTCAGCAGACACCTCGACGACATCCGCGCCGACACCGGTGATTTCGCCGTAGAGCTGGGTGGCCACCCCGCCGCCTTCACTGTTGCCGAATACAGCGATCGGTACACCCATCGAAAGATTCCTGGTGACCTCCAGGCCGTCTTCTTCGGCGAGGAGCAGTCGGGCGATATCGCGTGTGGTGGAGAGCTCGACACTGCGCGGCCGAAGGACGTTGCCGGTGGCGGTCTTAAAGCTGATCTTATCGGCGCCCATGATGACATGCTGGTTGGTGAAGAGGTAGGTCTTGCCGTCCATCCGGGCAATGAAACCGCTGCCCGAGCTACGACCGCCCGGACCTTTGCAACTAATGATGACAAGGTGGTCGGAGATATCGTTGAAGC
>JABDQT010000285.1 GCA_013042165.1 Kiritimatiellales bacterium
CCCAATCCGTGATATATTGCTGGTCTTCTTCTACAAAAACGGATGGCTTCACTTTGACCCGCTTGCCGTTTTCCCGCTTAAGCTCCACCTTGCCCAGCTTGGCGTTATAGCCCACGATTTCAGCCATGACGGACTTGCCGTCCGGCGTCTTGAATTCGCGCAGCTCCGCTTTCGCCGGAGGCGTCAGCAGGATTGCACCAGACAATATGATAAATGAAGCCACTTCTCGCATGTTCCTCTCCCTTTCGCGGTCTTGATTATCTAATAGACTTATCGATGATACGTATTAAATCTGCCATTACAAGGAAGAGTCCGCTTTTTCCTCTATCGGCAGTTCCTTCCGTCAAACCGTTGTGCCTTAATAGGGGTCATGACGGAAACCTTTGGACTGTATCTGATCCTGACCGATCCGGTCGCCGGCTACGAAGCCTGCGCGCAAGCAGCGGTCGACTGCGGTGTGCGCTACCTGCAGCTGCGCATGAAGGATGCATCCCGCGAAGCCCTGATGGCGACCGCGCAGGAACTTCGGAAAATAACCCGTGGCACCCGCACGCGTTTCATCGTCAACGATGACCTCGATATCGCCATGGTATGCGATGCGGACGGAATTCATCTGGGGCAGGACGATCTTACCATTGCCGAAGCGCGAAAACGCTGGAATACCCCCGGAAAGATCTATGGACTTTCGACGCATAGCTTGCAGCAGGCGGCCCAGGCCCGGGACCTTGCGGCCGATTACATCGGCGTCGGCCCGGTATTTCCTACCGCCACCAAGCCCGATGCCGATCCCGCCCTGGGCATCGAAGAAACCGCTCGAATCTGTACGTCAACGCCTCTAACCACCGTGGCGATCGGCGGGATACAGTCCGACAATCTGAGCCTTCTGATAAAGGCGGGCATTGATAACTTCTGCGTGGTCGGTGCGGTGAATCATGCGCCGGATCCCGCTGCGGCCATTCAAAAACTGCAGGCCATTTCGAAAAGCTCCGGTTTTTGATCTTGAGCGCTCTTGCGGCACCCACTACATTCTATCGCGTTTTGATGCGGGCGAGTGGTGAAATTGGTATACACGCGAGATTTAGGTTCTCGTGCCACTGGCGTGCGGGTTCGAGTCCCGCCTCGCCCACCAGGTTTTTTTTTATTATGCCTTTACCGACGACCAGAGGAAAAGTACCGCAGTTTTCGCTTCGACCACATCCCGTGGTTCTGGGGCTGATGATTCTTGTTGCGGTTGTGGGACTGCTGCTCGCGCTCTCCTTTTTCGCCAAGGAAGATGGTACCGGAATCTATCTGCACAGGGGTGTTGTTACGCTCATCACCACGGGCATTGCAACCATCCTGCTCTCGATCGTGGCCACCTCCAAAATGTGGTACCCCCACCTTTGGAATAAAAACTCGACCCACGACCGGCATAAGCAGCATTCACAATATCATCCCTCCCAAAGATATCCCGAATCTTCCCGCGGGCGGAAACGCTGATTTTTGCTCCGATTGAAACTTGAGCCCGTCCCTTCTTGAGCAGACAATGCGTTTGTGAAGATTGTATGCGCAGAAACCGTCCTGCTCGGCCACGAAGCTTTTTCCCATGCGGGTAAAACCGTGGTGGTGCCCGACCGCGAAATCAACCGCGATCACTTACTCGATGCCGATGCGCTCGTAATTCGCTCCAAGACCAAGGTCACGCGCGAACTGCTCAAAGGCACCCCCGTCAAATTTGTCGGTACAGCCACTGCCGGCACGGATCATATCGATGCCGCCTGGCTGGAATCACGCGGCATCTACTCGTGCGCAGCACCCGGCTGCAACGCCAACAGTGTTTCCGAATATCTGGTGGCCGCCCTGCTCACGCTGAGCCGCCGACACGGCCTCGATCTCGCCGGACGAACCATCGGCGTAATCGGCTGCGGCAACGTCGGCAGCAGCGTGGTGGAAAAGTGCCAGGCACTCGGCATGAATGTGCTGCGCAACGACCCCCCGCTCGCCGCCGTCTCGCCCGATCCGGATTTCCACCCACTCGATCAGGTACTCGCCGAATCCGACATCGTGACCCTCCACGTCCCGCTCGTGAAGCACAAACCCTGGCCCACCGAACGCATGGCCGACTATCTCTTTTTCGAGCAGCTCAAACCCGGCACCATTTTCATCAATTCCTCACGAGGGAGTGTCTGCGACTACGATGCCCTGCTCGATGCCAAAGCCGGCGGTGCCGTTTCCCGGATGGTGATCGATGTATGGCACCCGGAGCCCTCTTATCGCAGCGATGTGCTGAAAATGGCCGATCTTGCCTCTCCGCACATCGCCGGCCACTCCTACGAGGGAAAACTCAACGGCACCATTGCGTGCTACAATGGTCTGTGCAACTTTTTCGAGATTCCCAAGGCGTGGAATGTTGCGTCGTCCCTGCCCGAGCCCGAAGTCCCCTCTATTGAAATCGACTGCAGGCACCGTGACGACGAGGAGGTCCTGCACCGGATCATCAAGCAGGTCTACGACATCGAAACCGATGACCGCTGTATCCGGGATACCGATGCCCATAGCGAAATTGACCGTGCACGCGGCTTCGATGCGCTGCGGAAAAACTATCGCATGCGCCGTGAATTCAACAACACGGGCGTGAACGCGCAACATGCATCGAAAGAATTGATGGCGAAGATTTCAGCTCTTGGTTTTGCAATCCGGAATACGTAGTACGCAGTCGCTGCTATTCAAGCACGTCCTTCAAATACTGCCCCGTAAACGATTTATCGCTTTTTGCGACTTTTTCGGGCGGGCCGGATACCACGATGCGCCCGCCGTTGATGCCGCCGCCGGGCCCGAGATCGACAATGTGATCGGCGCGTTTGATCATGTCGAGGTTGTGCTCGATCACGATGACCGTATTGCCTTCGTCGCGCAGCCGCTCCAACACCTCCAGCAGCTTATGGACATCGGCAAAATGCAGGCCGGTGGTCGGTTCGTCGAGAATGTAGAGCGTCTGACCGGTGGAGCGCTTGCTCAGCTCGGTCGAGAGCTTGACGCGCTGCGCCTCGCCGCCGGACAGCGTCGTGGCGGGCTGGCCCAGCTTGAGATAGCCCAGCCCGACATCGCACAGGGTCTTCATCTTGCGCTGGATCTTCGGAACCGCCTCGAAAAATTCGAGCGCCTCGTTGATCGTCATATCGAGCACATCGGCAATGTTCTTGCCTTTGTAGTGCACTTCGAGGGTTTCGCGGTTGTAGCGTTTTTCATTGCACTGCTCACACGGCACATAGACATCCGGCAGAAAATGCATTTCGATCTTCAATATACCGTCGCCCTTGCATCGTTCACAGCGACCGCCCTTGACGTTGAAGCTGTAGCGCCCCGGTTTGTAGCCGCGCATCTTCGAAGCCGGCAAGGTTGAGAAAAGATCGCGGATATCGGTGAAGGCCCCGGTGTAGGTCGCCGGATTCGAGCGCGGCGTGCGGCCGATCGGCGACTGATCGATCACGATCATCTTGTCAACAAGCTCCAACCCCTGGATCTCCCTGAACTTTCCGGGGGCCTCCTTCGTGCCGTTGAAGTGGCGCGCCAGCGCCCGCTTGAGGGTATGGTCAACGAGCGTGCTTTTGCCGCTGCCGGAGACGCCGGTCACGCATGTAAAGAGGCCCAGCGGAAATTTGGCATTCACCTTCCGCAGGTTATTGGCCTCGGCCCCTTTCAGCTCGATCCAGCCCTTGAAGGGTTTCGTGCGCTTCTCAGGCACCTCGACCATTTTTTCGCCGCGCAGATAACGGGCCGTAAGCGTATCGGCCGCGATCAGCTTGTCGGTTTTGCCGGCAAACACCACCTCGCCGCCATGCCGTCCGGCCGCCGGCCCCATATCAATGACATAATCGGCCGTGCGGATCGTCTGCTCGTCATGCTCGACAACAATCACGGTATTGCCCAGGTCGCGCAGTCCGCGCAATGTATGGATCAGTCGGTCGTTGTCGCGCTGATGCAGGCCGATGCTCGGTTCATCGAGCACATACACCACACCGACGAGCCCCGCGCCGATCTGCGTGGCGAGCCGGATGCGCTGCGCCTCCCCGCCCGAGAGCGTGCCGCTCTCGCGGTCGAGCGTCAGATAATCGAGCCCGACATTCACCATGAAACCGAGCCGCGAGCGGATCTCCTTCAGAATTTCCTTCGTGATCAACTCCTCCTGCTTCGTAAGCTTCAGCGTCTCGAAAAACGCCTGCGAGTCGATGACCGAGTCGGTGATGATTTCACGGATATTGCGTCCGTTCATCGTGCAGGCGAGCACCGCCGGACGCAGACGCGCCCCGTTGCATTCGGGGCAGACGCGGCGGGTCATGTAGCCGCGCAGCCAGTGACTCATCGCCTCGCTCTCGTTTTCCTCCATCCGCCGGTTTAGTGCGGGGAAGACGCCCTCGAACGGCTTCGAAACCAGGCGGCGGCGCATGTAATACTGAATCTCAACATCATCCGATCCATGAAACAGGACATCGACAAAACTGCGCGGCAGCTCCTCGAAAGGCGTGCCTGCTTCAATGTCGTAGGCATGCCCTAGTGAGGCGAGCAGCTTGTTGTAATAGATAATGGCGCGGCGGCCGCCATAGCGCCACGGATGAATCGACTTTTCCCATGCCAGCGTCTTGTCCGGCACCACGAGATCTTCATCGAAGATCATCTGAGTGCCGAGACCATGGCAGGTCGGGCAGGCACCATAGGGGCTGTTGAAGGAAAAGTGCCGCGCCTCCAGCTTGTCGAAACTGATGCCGCAGTCGTTGCAGGCATAATGCTCGGAAAAGAGACGCTCTTCCCATTCGTCGTCACGGGCCACAAGAGCCGCCACCAACCCTTCGGACTCGCCGAGCGCAAGCTCGACCGAGTCGGTCATGCGGCTGCGGATGTCGCCGGAGATCGACAAACGATCCACCACCGCCTCGATGGAATGCTTATAGGTCTTCTTCAGCTTCGGCACATTTTCGATTTCATGGATCTCTCCGTCGACGCGCACGCGCACGAAGCCCTGCTTGCGGATTTTTTCAAAGACCTCGATATGCTCACCCTTGCGACCGCGCACGAGCGGTGCCAACACCATCAGCTTCGTGCCCTTGGGCAGCTGCATGAGCTGTTCGACGATCTCCTCGGCACTCTGACTGCTGACCGGCTTGCCGCATTTGTAGCAGTGTGCCTTGCCGATGCTGGCAAACAGCAGGCGCAGGTAGTCGTAGATTTCGGTCGTGGTGGCCACAATCGAACGCGGATTTGCACCGGCTGTGCGCTGCTCGATGGATACCGCCGGCGAAAGCCCTTCAATGTAGTCCACATCCGGCTTCTGCATCTGGCCAAGAAACTGGCGGGCATAGGCCGAGAGGCTCTCGACATACTTGCGCTGCCCTTCGGCATAAATCGTGTCGAACGCCAGCGACGACTTTCCCGAACCGCTCAGGCCCGTCACCACCGTCAGCTCATCGCGCGGAATCCTGACGTGCACATCCTTCAGGTTGTGCTCGCGGGCTCCCGCTACCTTGATCCATTGCTTGGCCATGAATAAACTCCACCAAATCATTAGCAACGAATGTAGGATAAACAACGAATCACTGTCGCCCGAGCGGATTCGTTGCCGTTCCTACATTCGTTGCCAGCTAGAAATCTTTCTTCCCGCGATAGGTGAACAGATCCTTCCATTCATACGCTTCCGGAGCGGCGTATGCGTTCACCGCTTCCAGCACCTTCTCCTGCATGTTCGTGGTGAGAC
>JABDQT010000287.1 GCA_013042165.1 Kiritimatiellales bacterium
GGTCAAAGAACCATGAGCCCCAGAAGGTGATGTGTGTGATGAGACCGTTCGAGGTGCATAGGAAGTCATCGGCCAGCACCTTTTGTTTCTGCATTTCTTCGTGGAAGCAGGCCATGACATCCCACCCATCCGGATCGGGATATTGCGGCCAGTGCATCTTATGGGGATCGACGTTGTCCGGTTCGATCCACACCTCGTAGTCTTCAACCTCACCGTCGGGCGCGCCGCCTACTGGGCCGAGATTACCAATGGTGCTGAAGCGGAACCGTGCGTACGTTTGCCCAATGGCTGCCGCCGCAGGCACGCTGAAGTTCAGGCTGTTTATGGCCCATAGTCCCGTGATCGCCTGGTTGGCGAAAATCTGCTCACCGGTATCCCACGCTCCGTTTCCGTTGAAGTCGAGCCAGGCATCCAGTAATCCGCCGACCGAGGCCGTCACGTCCAGTGTGGCCGTTTGGCCTTGTTGAATGAGCGATGTAAAAATGACGCCGTCCTCATCACCCGGAGGCATCGGGATGCCTGCATAGTTCATGTTGGCATCGTCGCCGAGGGCATTCGGATCCGGCTGGCCATCCGGTTCGCCGTCAACTCCTTGACCCAGATAAACCGCGGCATTGATCGCGTGGTTGGCGCCGCCACTGGCTGCCAGCGTCTGGTAGTTCGCATCGGGGGCATCACCCCAGTCGATCGGAATGTCCTCTTCAATATACACCTCATAGTCTTCCACTTCGCCTTCAGGACCAGGGCCGTCAGGAGGAAGTGCGGCTCCAGCAACATTATAGCGGAAGCGCATATAATTTTGTCCGAGCGGGTTAACGACCGGTAAGGTAATGAAGAGCTGGTTGAGACCTACGCCGACATTGCTGCTATAGATGAGATCATTCGGCCCGTTCCAGTCGCCGTTAAAGTCAGCATCAAGCCAGATGTCCAGCCAGCCAGCTTGCGATACAACGACATCGATCTGTGTCTGTTGCCCGGAAATCAGCGGTGGATAGAATGTAACGCCGTCTTCATCATCCGGGACGCCGGCAATGTCATCGCCCGTAGCGATGACGTTCGGTTGACCGTCTAGCTCCGAGTCGATGAAAGACCCCATCTGAACTCCCTGCAGGATAGGATGGCGCGCACCGTTGTTAGCGGCCAACGTTGGATATTGAGGTGTCTGCAGGGAATCTGGTGCGTCGCCCCAGTCAAAATCCTCCTGGGCATTAAGCCGGCCTGTGGTGGTAAAGGTGAAAATTATAGCCAGCGCAAAGCTGGCGAAGACGTGCGCTTTCATGATCTCTCCCCCGTTGAGCCGTTTCCGGCTGGTTAAAATGTACAGGACGTCATGCTGCTCTCGCTTGTCCCGCTAGACGTTAGATAACGCCGTTGAGAAAGCTTGTCGAGATGTTTTTATATAAAACCTTAAGGTTTATAAGGGTATCATTGAATACATATTTTCAGGATGATGTTTTATGGGTTTCTTGGCGCAAGAAAAGGGGCCGGAATGATCCGGCCCCTTGGCAATTGCTCAGATTTATAAATCGATTTTTTCTAGATAATAATGTCGTTTTTTCCGCCGCGGAGCTCTTCGGGCGTGACGATCTTGTTGGCCTGTTCCTGTTGCATTTTAATCATGTCTTCCTGCAGTTTTTTTACGGCGGCATTGATCGCGTCCGAAAAGTTTTCAACTGCTTCTTCCAGATTGGTGGCTTCGATTTCACCGGAGATCGGCAGCGCACCGTTAGGAGTCATAATGTTCGTTGTCGCCGAGTAGGTGGCCGTACGCATTTCGTCTTCGGTTCCATCCAGCTTGATCGGAGTCATCTTGCGGATGCTGCCGACTTGGAGGTCGGTAAAGTTTTCCTCTTTCCAAAGGTTGGATCCGTCGATCTTGATGTTTTCGAGTGTGTTTTCTTCGCTCATGGGATGTCCTTTTGTGAATTAACTATGAGTTATGAAATATGAGATATGAAATCGGGTCTGCGACGCTTCTCCCGTAAAGAGCGATGACGTTTTCATCTGTCATCTTTCATAATTCATACTTTGTAATTAAAACTGGTGCGCCCGCCGGGAGTCGAACCCAGATCTATGGCTTCGGAGGCCACTATTCTATCCATTGAACTACAGGCGCACGAAAGGGCGGTTTATAGGGAGATTGCGGCGGGGCCGCAATAAAAAACAAATCCCGAATGATTTGTAGGGCTGGAATGGTCAACGACGTTGGGCTGCTTTCGCCAGCCTCGCTTCGCGTCCAGCCGTGGCGGGAAGGTTTTCAACCGTTCCCGCCCTACAATAAAGAAATTCAACTTACCCGTGCTTCGCTTCAAACGCTGCCATGAACGAAATCAGTGCATCGACGCCTTCGGCCGGGAAGGCGTTGTAGATGGAGGCACGAATACCGCCGACAGATCGGTGGCCTTTCAGGCTCTTGAGATTCTTTGCGGCGGCTTCGGCAATGAAGTCTGCTTCGAGATCATTGTTGGCAATCCGGAAGGTGACGTTCATGTC
>JABDQT010000291.1 GCA_013042165.1 Kiritimatiellales bacterium
GTCTCCGGCAGAATGACGACGAATTCGTCGCCGCCGTATCGGCATACGATATCGGCCTCGCGAGCGGTGGATTCAAGTACGGCGGCAAATTGCCGCAGCATCGCGTCGCCGGCGTCATGGCCGCGGGTATCATTGAACTGCTTGAAGTTGTCGATATCGAACAGCACAAGGCTGAGTTCACGTTTATAGCGCCTGGCCGCTGCGATGTGGTCGGCGAGGGTTTCCTCGCAGTAGCGGCGGTTGTAGAGGCCGGTCAGCCAGTCGCGGGTGGCCTGTTCATGCATTGCAAGAAAGGCGAGCCAGAAAGGAATGTTGGTTTCGGGGGTGCTCATCTCAGGGATGGAAGAAGAGTTTGGCGTACAGATAGGCGATGAGTTCCTCAATCACACTGCGCACACCGCGGCTGTAGGCATACCATTTTTCAGGTTCATAACCTGCGTCCGGAAGGCATGTGATGCCCACCTGATACTCCTTGCCCAGCGCCTTCTGGAAAAGAAGCCGGCTGCGGCGCCCGTGCGGCCCGGTGGTCACGAGGTGGATTTTCGATGCTTGAATATTGTGCCCTATGAAGGCTTCGCGCAGGGCGACGGCGGAAAGATAGGTGCGATCCTTTTTTTGTTCGTCGGCAACGGCCACAATAATATCGTCCTTCGGAATGCCGAGTTTCCGCAGGCGGAGTGCGGTCATGTGGGCCAGCGACTCGAATTCGATCAGGTAGCTTCCGATTTCAATCGGTATCCCCGTGCAGGCAATATGCGAGTAGTTCCCGTTGCGGTACATTGCAGCGGCTTCGTCGAGTGCAAAGTCGTGGATCCATCCCTCGACAACCATAACCCCTTCGTAGGGTGGTTCTTCCGGAGCCAGGAAGGAGTAGATGTTCATAAACAGGACGAGGAGCAACCCCGCCAGAAGCATGGCAATGAGCAGCCAGCCCCGCCACGTGGGGCGCCGGACAGGTTTCACTTTTGTCAGCGACAATTCCATTCATCCCTTATAGCACGCCGCAGGGACCGCGAAAAACCAGAAACTTCTTGAGTACAGGGGTTGACACGTCTGTCCGGCTCCTATAACTTCCCCCACCTTGTGTTTTTACCGAAGGAAGCTAGAGGACGTTTCAATGAAAACTTTTATGCCTAAAGAGGCTGATATCAAACGGGATTGGTTGATTGTGGATGCAACCGACAAGCCGGTCGGACGCGTGGCCGTGGCGATTGCCGATGCATTGCGTGGTCGCGATAAGCCAACGTACACACCGCACGTCGACACCGGTGCCTTTGTTGTGGTCATCAACTGTGAAAAAATCAAACTGACCGGCAACAAGGAAGAGAACAAAATCTATCAGGATTATTCCGGATATTCCAGTGGCCGTACGGAAACCAAGGCCAAGGAGATCCGCGAGAAGAATCCGGAGCGCATCATCACGCAGGCCGTCAAGGGCATGCTGCCGGTCAACCGCCAGTCGCGCCAAACACTCAAGCGCCTGAAGGTCTATGTCGGCAGTGAACATCCGCATGCGGCTCAGCAGGTCAAGGAACTGGCACTCAACATTTAAGCAGGATAAATCATTATGGCAAAAAAAACTCAGACATTTGCAGCAACCGGTCGTCGTAAGACCTCCGTGGCGCGCGTCCGCATGACCGAAGGTTCCGGAACGGTCACCGTGAACGGTCACGAGGCGAATACGTATTTCGATACAGCCATGCTGCAGGAGCTGCTCAAGAAGCCTTTCATAACCGCCAGTGTGGTTGGAAAGTTTGACGTGATTGCATCCGTCAAGGGCGGCGGCAAGTCCGGCCAGTGCGGAGCAGTGGTTCACGCGGTTTCACGTGCGCTGGCTTCTTCCGACGACGAGCTGAAGGCGGTCCTCAAGAAGGCCGGCTTCCTCAGCCGCGATGCACGTATGAAAGAGCGTAAAAAGCCGGGTCAGCCGGGTGCACGCAAGCGCTTCCAGTTCTCCAAACGTTAATCGTTGGAACTGCGCGTTGCAAAAGCCTCCCGGAGCCGGGGGGCTTTTTTTGTTTTCCCGACACAGCAAAAACCTTTTAATCAACCCTTCCATTGATGTGAACAAGGATAAACCGATGTATTCAGAAATCCATATGCCGAAAGGCTTCAAGTGTGCCGGCATCGCCGCCGGGATCAAGCCGGGGGGCAGCAAGGATATGGCGTTGATTCTTTCGGAATCGCCCGCCACCGCGGCCGGGGTCTTCCCGACCAATCAGGTGTGCGCGGCGCCGGTCAAGGTCTGCCGGGCACATCTTGCGCATGGGCAGGCCCGTGCCATCGTCATGAACAGCGGCATTGCCAATGCCTGTACAGGATCGGCAGGGATGGTTGCTGCAAAGGATATGGCCGCCGAAACCGCCAAGGTAATCGGATGCGAACCGCAGGAGGTGTTTGTCTGTTCAACAGGTAAGATCGGCCCCCAGCTCCCGCTGGATAAAATTACAGCGGGCATCGGAACACTTTTTGAGTCTGCGCTTGTCGAGCATGTGCAGGATACGGCCGAAGCCATGATGACAACCGACACGCGGCCGAAAGTGTCGGTTGCGGAGTTCCAGATCGAAGGCAGGACGGTAAAAATAGTCGGGTTTGCCAAGGGCGCCGGCATGATCGAACCGAACATGGCCACCATGCTTGCGTACATCACGACCGATGCGGCGGTCGAACAGCATGCCCTGCAGTCGGCTTTGAAAAGGGCGGTGGACAGAAGCTTTAACCGGATTTCAATCGATGGGGATCAAAGCACCAACGATACCGTACTGGCACTGGCAAATGGTGCTGCTGAAACACGGATCATTGCTGAGGACTCCCACGACTGGGGCGTGTTTGAGCAGGCGCTCGAACACGTCTGTTTTGAGCTGGCGATGATGATCGTGCATGACGGCGAAGGTGCGGATAAGTTTGTTACTGTGAACGTCTCCGGTGCGGAATCAGACGCCGATGCCGAGCTGGCGGCCCGGGCGGTGGCCAATTCGATGCTCAACAAGACCGCATGGGCAGGCCGTTATCCCGACTGGGGGCGGATCATGGATGCCATCGGGTACTCGCGGGCCAAGGTTGTGGAGGAGCTGGTTGATATCTTTTACGACGAGACGCAGGCGGTGGCGGACGGGTGCAGTTCGGGTGTGCCTCAGGAGGAGCTGATTAAGGTGGTTTCCCAAACTGATTTTGCTATAAACATCGAACTGCACATCGGGAACGGGGTTTCCACGGTGTACACCTGCAACTGCACCGAGGAGTATGTGCGGATCAACTATTAGATGATCGCCTGAACTACGGGTGCCTTAGGGAGAATTTTACATGGAAAAATTTATTGAGAAGGCGGCGGTTCTCATCGAAGCGCTTCCTTTCATTCAGCAGTTTCGAGGCGAAACCGTGGTGGTTAAGTTTGGCGGAAGCATCATGGAGCACGAGGATGGCTATAGCCGGATTCTGCAGGATATCGCTTTCATGGAGTGCGTCGGTCTGCGCCCTGTCGTCGTGCATGGCGGCGGCAAGGCCATCTCGCGCGCCATGAAGGAAAACAATATCGCACCCAACTTTGTCCACGGGCTGCGCGTGACCGACAATAAAACCATCTCCGTGGTGGAGCGGGTGTTGAACCATGAAGTGAATCCGCATATCGTGGAAATCATCGAGCAATGCCATGGCAAGGCAAGGGGTATCCACGGGGAAGACATTCTGCGAGTGAAGAAAATGACGGGGCTGGATCCGGAGACGAATGAAGACCTCGATTGGGGCTATGTCGGCCGGGTCGACCGCGTCGATATCGAGCCCATTCAGGCATATCTGCGCTCGGACATCGTGCCGGTCATCACACCGCTGGGCAAGGGGCCGGACGGACAGCTTTACAATATCAATGCCGATGATGCCGCGACGGCGATTGCCTGCGCGCTGAAAGCGCGCAAGCTGGTCTTTCTTACGGATGTGCCGGGCCTGCTTCGGGATCCCGAGGATCGTTCGACACTGATCTCGTCGCTCCACCTGCACGAGGTCGAGGAACTGATCGAACGCGGTGTTATTGCCGGCGGCATGCTGCCGAAAATCAAGGGTATGGCGGGCGCGGTCGAGTCGGGGATCAAGAAAGTCCACATCATCGACGCATCGATGCCGCACTCGCTCCTGCTGGAGCTGTTCACCAGCGAGGGCGTCGGAACGGAAATAGCAGAGTAAGAATTTAAAACCCGAAACTGGAACGTGAAATGAATACGGCAGAAATCGCTGAACTACAGAGACAATATTTAATACCGACCTATGCGCCGGGTCTGGCTCTGGTGGAGGGTTCGGGCGCGACGGTGTGGGATGCCGAAGGAAACGAATATCTCGATTTTGTGTCGGGTATTGCCGTCACGAACATAGGACATTGCCATCCGAAAATGGTTCGTGCCGTGCAGGATCAGGTGGAAACGCTTTTGCATGTGTCCAACCTGTACTACAACGAAAAGCAACCGTTGCTGGCCAAGGCACTGGCGGAGCATTCCGGACTGCCGGGTGCAAAGTGTTTTTTCTGCAACTCAGGTGCGGAGGCCAATGAGGGGCTGATTAAGCTGGCCCGCCTCTGGGGCAGCGACAAGGAGCGGTTCGAAATTGTTACCATGCGGCAATCATTCCACGGCCGGACGCTAGCAACACTGGCCGCGACCGGACAGGAAAAAGTCCAGACCGGGTTCGGACCCTTGCCTGAAGGCTTTGTCTACGCCAATTTCAACGACCTGCAGTCGGTTGATGATGCGATCACCTCCAGGACGGCGGCGGTGCTGGTCGAAGCGGTGCAGGGCGAGGGCGGCGTGATCCCGTCCGATCCGGAATTTCTGCCCGCCTTGCGGAAGCTCTGCGACGAGCGCGGCATCCTGCTGCTCTGTGATGAGGTCCAAAGCGGAATGGGGCGGACCGGCAAATGGTTCGGGTTCCAGAATTATGATGTTCAGCCGGATGCCTTTTCGCTCGCAAAGGGCTTGGGTGGAGGTTTTCCGATCGGGGCTATTGTCTCGGGCGGGAAGCTTGCGGATGTGTTCCAGCCCGGCCACCATGCCACGACCTTCGGCGGCACACCGCTGGCCTGCTCGGCGGCGCTGGCGGTGATTCAAGTCGTTGACGAGGAGGAGCTGCTGGCAAACACGATGATGATGGGGGCCTATTTCGTGGAGGGCCTTTGCGAAATAGCCGGGAAACACAAGAAGTGGATTGCCGGCGTTCGGGGGCTGGGGCTGCTGCTGGGCGTGGTACTGGATGTGCCGGCCGCGCCCTTGCAGAAAAAATTGCAGGAAAAAGGCATGCTTGCGCTGGCAACGGCAGGTAATGTCCTGCGTTTATTGCCCCCGCTGAATGTTTCGCAGGCGGAAATCGACCTGGCGCTGAAGCTGATTGGTGAAACATGCGCAGAGCTGCATGATGAAATGGCGGCCCAATCGCCGAATCCCTGCGAATGCGGAGCGGGTGAATAACTAAATAGTTCATCATGCCCAAACTCTATGAATATTTTGGATTGGTTGTCCTGTTCTATTCCAACGAACATGAACCCGTCCATGTTCATGGGCTTTATCAAGGTAAAGAATGCCGCGCTGATTTCGTTATTGTAGATGGTAAAGTCACGGAAATTAAATTCCGATCTGTAAAGGGTAGAAGGCCACTTGATAGTGCACAGCTGAGTGACTTCAGGTTGTTGGTAAGGAATTATGCTGACGATATCGTCCAGAAGTGGGTTGATTATTTTGTCATGCATAAGTCGATTAAGGCCGAACGGATTGATCGGAGAATAACATGAGCATTCAAGAAGGTGTTGAACTGAATATTACTTCAGCGGTGTGGGTTTCCGGCTATGTGCTTGAAATCACATTCAGTGATGGCTTCTCGCATAAAGTTGACTTCAGGCCTTTCCTAGAGGAATCCGTTCAACCTGAGATTAGAAAATATCTGGATTTGGATGCCTTCAAAGCATTTACAATTGACTATGGAAACCTGCTTTGGAATGACTATGATCTCTGCTTTTCGATCGGGGATTTGTACGCTGGCGAAATAGCGATTCAAGGGAATGCAGATCGGATGGTTGCGGAAGACCGTGCCCAATATGGCACAAGCAATGAGACCGATTGATACATTTGAACTAAAGGAGAAGATGAAATGGCATATGATTTAACCGGAAAAGTGAAGCTGGTGCAGGACGCACAGACCTTTGGCAGCGGATTTACCAAGCGCGAAGTGGTAGTTACCGTCGAGGACGGAAAATATCCGCAGGAGATCTGTCTCGAGTTTGTTCAGGATAAAGTGAGCTTGCTCGATGCCGTTCAGCCCGGACAGGAGGTCACCATTTCCTTCGATATCCGCGGACGTGAATACAACGGCCGGTATTTCAACAATCTGCAGGGCTGGAAAATCCAGACGTCCGGCGAGGCGCCTGCCGCCGCCGATAAGCCTCCGGTGTCCGATGCCGATGTGCCTGCTGATTTCGATGAATACGAAGACGATATCCCGTTTTAAGGTCGAAAGGATTTTATCATGAAAGTTGTACTCGCTTATTCGGGCGGTCTCGATACCACCGTGCTGCTGACATGGCTGCAGGAGAAATACAAGGCCGAGGTCATCTGCTACTGCGCCAACCTGGGGCAGGAGGAGGAGCTCGACGGCCTGGAGGAAAAGGCGCTGAAGCACGGCGCGGTGAAATGCTATGTCGATAACGTCGAAGAGGAATTCGCCAAAGAGTATATCTATCCCATCATGCAGGCGAATGCGATCTACGAGGGCACCTACCTGCTCGGCACCTCCATCGCCCGCCCGCTGATCGCCAAGCGCATGATCGATATTGCGAAGGCCGAGGGCGCGGAGGCCATCTGCCACGGTGCCACTGGAAAAGGCAACGACCAAGTTCGCTTCGAGCTGACGGCCTATGCGCTGATGCCCGATGTCAAGGTAATCGCCCCGTGGCGTATGCCGGAAGACTTCCCCTTTGAAGGCCGTCCGGACATGATCAGGTATCTGGAGGAAAAGGGCATCCCGACCTCCGTTTCCGCATCCAAGCCCTACAGCATGGATCGCAACATGCTCCACATCAGCTTTGAAGGCGGTATTCTGGAAGACCCGTGGAACGAACCCGATGAAAATATGTGGTGCATGACCAAGCCGCTGAGTCAGGCTGCCGATAAACCGGAAACCATTGAGGTCAGCTTCGAAAAGGGTGTGCCCGTTGCTGTCAATGGCGAACAGCTCAGCCCGGCCGCGCTTCTCAAAAAACTCAATGCGCTCGGTTGCGAGCATGCTGTTGGACGCATTGACATCGTTGAAAACCGCTATACCGGCATGAAGGATCGCGGCGTCTATGAAACCCCCGGCGGAACCATTCTGCACCATGCGCATCGGGCGCTGGAGTCCATCACGATGGATCGTGAAGTGATGCATCTACGCGACTCGTTAATTCCCAAGTATGCCGAGCTCGTCTACAACGGCTATTGGTTTGCGCCTGAACGTGAAATGCTGCAGGCCGCGATTGCTCAGAGTCAGGAAAGCGTAACCGGCGATGTGCGCATCAAGCTCTATAAGG
>JABDQT010000300.1 GCA_013042165.1 Kiritimatiellales bacterium
TTGGGAAAACAGTAGTTCCTAGGTTTTGGGCGGGCTCATTTTGGGCCATTTGTAGAATTCCATCTCGCCGGTTTTTCCCTGCTCCGCACAGCGGGCAATCAGCCGGTCGCGCTCCGGGGCATCCATCGGCCGGAAATCGGTCGCCGTTTCAAGGTTGTACTCCAGCTGCTGGAGATCATTCGATCCCGAGACCATGGAAGCCACCGGCATCGACAGGGCAAAACGATGGGCCTCGCGAACACTCAGGATTTCAGGGATCACCGACCGGCCGGCCGGATTGCCATTCACTTGACTGCGCTTACGGCCCAGCAGCCCCCCGTTTCCGAGCGTTTTCATGGCAAGAATTCCGACATCCTTTTTCTGCAGCAACGGCACGGTGTTGAGGATAAAGCTGTCATAGGATGGATCGGCTACATTGATGGGGAGCAGGACGGCTTCGACATCGGGGAAGCCTTCGTTGATCAGCCAATTGAGCCCGGCGGTCGTACGGTGCCCCGAAAAGCCGATGTGCCGAATCTTGCCCTCCGCCTTCGCCTTGCGGAGTTCGTCCAGCACACCGTTCTTTAAACGACGCTGGCCATCCTCTACCGAATTGATGGCATGGATCATGTAAAGATCAATATAATCGGTCTTCATTCGCTTCAGCCCGCCTTCAAGCTGCTCGCGGACCGCCCGGGCATTTTTGCCCCCGCCCTTCGACATGATCTGGATATGTTCGCGGTATTTCGGCGTCAGGTGTTTTCCATACAGCTCTTCGCTAAGCCCTTTTCCATACGAGGCGGCTGTATCGAAAAAACGGACCCCCATTTCGATGCACCGATCAATGGCCCGTTGGTTTTCGGCCGCCTCCATCTTTCCGAAGTGCAAGCCGCCGGGGCAATAGCGCGTCACCATCATTTCGGTCTTGCCGAGCCGACGGCGGGGCATCACAGCGCCGAGCTTGTCGGCCGATGCCTCCTCAATTCTGGACATCGCCGAAGACGTGGCGGCCACAGAGGAAGCCGCGAGTACAAAATCGCGGCGGGAAGGATTAATAATTATTTTTTTCATAGGATTCATGGTATTCTATTAAAAGAAAATTGCCAGTGAAAATAGTCGATAATAAGCCTATGGCAACTCATTCAAAACAGGCTGGCTTGTATTATATGGTATCTCTTTTGAGCCATGGCGGAACGCCTTCCGGAGCCTGCAAAACTAGCCCCCGCAAGCTTGACCTCTCGAAGGTTCGTGCTTAGAGTCACCGCCCTTTATCGCAAAAAGGTAACTATAGAGGAGTACAAGGATTTATGAAAGTTTCACTGAAGGATGCCGGCGCTTGTCGTAAAACCATGACAATTGAAATCCCGGCCGAAAAAATCGATATCGAGCGCGAAGAAACACTCAAGGCCTACGCCAAATTCGCTAATATTCCCGGATTCCGAAAGGGCAAGGCCCCAAAACATGTGATTGCCACAAAATATGCCAAGGAGATCAATCAGGATATTCAGGAGCGCGTATTGCCCAAATACTACCACGAAGCGCTTCAGGAGTCGGCCCTCAAGGTCGTCAACGTCGTTAACGCGACCGAGGTGGATATCAAGGAGAACGAACCGGTATCGTTCGATGTGACGGTCGACATCGAACCGGAATTCAAACTGCCGAAATTCACCGATATCCCCGTCAAGACCGAGAAGATCGAGGTCACCGATGCACAGGTGCAGGAACAGATCGACGCGATCCTGAACCAGCATGCCAACTACGAAGAGGTGGAAGGCAAAACGATTGAGACAGGCGATATGGGCCAGCTGACCTATGAAGCGACCACCAACGGCCAGTCGCTGCAGGAAGCCATTCCGGAGGCCAAAGGTATCGGCGCAGGCGAAGGATATTGGGTATCCGCTGATGAGCACGCCTTCATCCCGGGCATGGGCGAAGCTTTGGTCGGCATGAAGGCCGGCGATAAAAAAGCCGTCAACATCGAATTCCCGGAAGGCTTCATGGTGAAGGAACTGGCCGGCATCAAGGCCGTCTACAACATCGAAGTGACTGCAGTGCGTGTCCGTGCGCTGCCGAAAATCGACGAAGAATTCCTTGGCCGCCTTCAGGTGGAGTCCGAAGAGGCGCTTCGCAGCACCATCCGCGAGCAACTTGAGCTGCAGGCCGAAAACATGGTACTGGGCAAGAAACACGAACAGATCATCAAATATCTCATCAAAAAAACGAAACTCGATGTCCCGGAAAGTGTCGTGCAGGAACAGACGCGCAATGTGATGTATGACATTGCACGGCAGCGCATGATGACAGGGCTCACGCAGGAGCAAATCGCTGAGCAACAGGAGGATATCCTCAAGGAAGCCCAGGTTCGAGCCCTTGAAAACGTGAAACTGCGCTATATTGGCCTTGGAATTGCTTCAGAACTGGAGTTTGAGGCCAGTGAAGCGGAAATTGATGAAGAAATCGCAACCATGGCCGTGCGCCAGCAGAAGGATGCACGGGAACTCCGCAAGGAGATGGAAGAGAATGATTCCATCGGCAGCGTGGGCGATCAAATCCGCTTCAACAAGGCTCTCGACCACATGGTCGAAAAGGCAAAAATCAAGTAACCTTGGTTTTTGCGGCCTTCTGGTGTATGAATAATTGGGTTGATAGCTATGCACAGTGCACCGATAATGCGGCAACCTGTTAATCCAAATAAGGAAATCGATATGAACGAAACGGCACAAATGCTTGTTCCCATCGTAGTGGAGCAGACCGGACGCGGAGAGCGCTCCTATGATATCTATTCACGACTGCTGAAGGAACGTATCATTTTTCTCGGAACGGCCATTGATGACAATGTGGCAAATCTTGTGATTGCACAGCTTTTGTTCCTGCAGAGCGAGGATCCCGAAAAGGATATCAGCCTCTACATCAACTCTCCGGGCGGGGTAGTGACCGCCGGATTGGCCATTTACGACACGATGCAGTTTCTGAAGTGCGACATCACAACCTACTGCGTCGGACAGGCCGCCAGCATGGGTGCCGTGCTGCTGGCCGCCGGAGCAAAAGGCAAGCGCTTCGCCCTGCCCAATGCACGCATCATGATTCACCAGCCGCTCGGCGGTGCGCAGGGACAGGCCACCGACATCAACATCCAGGCGCAGGAAATCATGCGCATCAAGCAGATCCTTAACACCATTCTGGCCGATCATTCCGGACGGAGCGTCGAGGATCTGGAAAAAGACACCGACCGCGACAACTTCATGTCGGCGGCGCAGGCAGTGGAATACGGAATGGTCGACGAGGTTGTCGCCCACGCAAAATAGCTTTTAGGAAAATCCGATGACGGATAAACATAATACTCCTGAGTGTTCCTTCTGCGGGAAGGACGAAAAAGAGGTCAAGCGCCTGATCGCCGGACCCGGCGTATTCATTTGCGATGAATGCGTGGGCCTGTGCGACGCCCTGCTGGGTCATCAGTCGACCGACCGGGCCGAAGAGCCCTCCACCTCGCAGGAGATCGGCGTACTTGCGCCCCATGAACTGAAAGCCATGCTCGATGAATATGTCGTTGGGCAGGAGATGGCCAAGAAGGTTCTTTCCGTCGCCGTCCACAACCACTACAAACGCATGTTTGCGCAGATTGATGAAGACGGCGTGGAGATTGATAAAAGCAACGTGCTGCTGATCGGTCCCACCGGAAGCGGCAAAACCCTGCTGGCCAAAACGCTGGCCCGCAGCCTCAACGTACCTTATGCGATTACCGATGCGACCACGGTCACCGAAGCAGGCTATGTCGGCGAGGACGTGGAAAACATACTGTTGCAGCTGCTGCAGGCGGCCGATTATGACGTCGAGCGCGCCCAGCGCGGCATCATCTATATCGATGAAATCGACAAGATCGGGCGCCGGACGGATAACGTTTCGCTCACACGCGATGTTTCCGGAGAGGGCGTTCAGCAGGCCCTGTTGAAGATTATCGAGGGCACCGTCGCCCGCGTACCTCCCAAGGGCGGCCGTAAGCATCCGCAGCAGGAATACCTCGAAATCGATACCTCCAACATTCTTTTCATCTGCGGCGGCGCGTTTGTCGGCATTGAAGATATCATCAAGCAGCGGGTGGATAAAAAATCCATCGGCTTCGGCACCGCAAGCGAAGCAGAGGAATTATCTCCCAACTTCGTCACGATGAACGTCGAGTCCGAAGACCTGCTCAAGTATGGGTTGATTCCGGAGTTTATCGGCCGCCTGCCGGTGGTCACTATGCTCAAGGAGCTGTCCGAAGAGGAACTGGTGCGCATCCTGACCGAGCCGAAGAACGCCATGGTCAAGCAATACAAGAAACTGCTCGCCATGGATAACGTTGAGCTCGACTTTGAACACGAAGCCCTCTCCGCGCTCGCGGGCATGGCCATCAAGCGCAAAACCGGCGCACGCGGACTGCGGGCTATCATCGAGCACCTGATGCTCGACGTCATGTATGAAACCCCGATGCGCAACGATATTGCCCGGTGTGTCATCACCCGCGACATGGTTGAGCACGGACTCCATCCGCTTTCCGGCATGGAAGTGGTCGAGGCGGAAGAGCAGAAAAAATCCGCCTAATCCCGCTCGAAATCCTACATCCGCAATTTGAATCTTCGGCCGACATCGGGTATCATCGCCGTGTTGGACCCAAACGGAGAGATCGATGCCGTCGCGAAGACATTTTCTTGCCGCCCTGCTCGCGCTGCCTTTTCTCGGCAGTCTGAAGGCCTTGGCAAACGACTCGATCACTGAAGGCCGGCTGCCGGCGTTCAAACCCGGCGAGCGGCTCAAGTACAGTCTGGGCTGGCAGTTCATCGTGGCGGGCTACGCCTCACTCGAAGTGCTTCCGGACGAGGAAATGGACGGTCGTCCGATTCGCAGTTTCCATATGACCGCGAGAACACGGAAGCTCGTCGACCATCTGTTCAAGGTGCGTGATGATTTTTCCTCGCTGGCCGAATACGATGTCAGCCGATCACTCGGCTTTACCCAGATCCAGCGGGAAGGCGGGACAAAGAAAGACATCACGGTCGACTTTGATTGGGAGAATCTCGAAGCCCGCTACTTTGAAGCGCTTGATGGAAAATCCCAGGTTACCTCCATCATGGAGAACACACTGGATCCCCTTTCGTCTTTTTACTTTGTCCGCAACCAGAAATTCGATGTGGGTGCGGTGATCGAAGGCCCGATGACGGATGGCAGGAAATGCAAAGTCGCCCGAGTCGAGGTCGTCAAACGGGAAACCATCAAGGTGAACGGAAAGAAATACGACACCTTCAAGCTGGTTCCTGATATCAAGGATCTGGGCGGCGTTTTCAAGAAGAGCAAGAAGGCCACGCTGCACATCTGGTGCACGGCCGACCACAGGCATATTCCCGTTCTACTCAAGAGCAAGGTCGCCGTCGGCAGCTTCAGAGCCGAGCTGATGAGTGATATTTAGACCGGCCTATTGCGCCCGCAGCACCACGAACGTGGGCAACCCCTGTATACCGAATCGGTTCAGAACGGCTTCCGTTTCCGGGTTACCCAGATCTTCCGCAATATATTTAATGAAGGTATAGCCCTCGAGACGCGCCTTGACCATTTCATCCTTGAAGGTGGTCTTGTCCATCACTTTGCAGTTCTTGCACCAGCTCGCCCAGAAATCGATAAAGACCGGCTCACCCTTTTCACGCGCCTGTTTTAAAGCATCGGCCAGCCCAATATTCGTTGTCCCGTCGATAATGTGATGTCCCGCAATCTCTCCTTCTTCCGTAACATCGGCCGGACGAAATGCCCTGTAACTCAATTGGCCGTAATACAGCGCAAAGAAGACGATGCCCACCCCGAAGCCGTATTTGATGAACTCCATCCATTTTCCAGGCTTCGGAAGAAAGGAGAGGCCTGCTCCGGCAAAGGGCCACGGCAACGCCATACCGATGCCAAGCACAAACGGAAGCAGCAGTCCGGCTATCGCATTGGCCTCGTATACGCTGGCCGCCAGCAAGAGCACCGCAATAACAACCGGTGCCACACAGGCTCCGGCGAGCAATGCCGCAACCGATCCCATGCCTATGGCCACAAGGAAACTTCCCTGTCGCTTCGGTTCGCCGCCGAGCTTGGATTGGAAGCGCGAAAAGTCGATCTGGAACACATCGAACATGGCCAGCGCCAAAACGGCGAAAATTACGGCTATCACCAGATTAAACCATGGATTGGCCTGAATGGTCCCGAACTGCGACCCGGTAAGCACAACAATTACGCCCAACAAACCGTACACAAGAGCGATGCCAAGTCCATAGGTTGCACCCAACGCAAACCCCCGGCTCTTGGAACCGGCCTGGGCACCTGCGCCGATAATCGCGAGATTGATCGGAATCATGGGCAGGACACAGGGTGTCAGGTTCAGTGCCAGCCCGCCGATCAGGATGAAGATTATGGCCAGCAAAAGGCCGGACTCACGCACAAAAGCAACGGGATCGACCAGAAACAACCTGAATCCGCTCAGATCCTCACCCACGCCGGATTCCACTGCATCAAGAAACCGAATAAACGGTCCGGCCTTTTTATAGCCCACGGCAGTCCCCAGCACCTCATATGTTTCAAGTTCCACCATCCAGTCCGGAGCGGCCGCTTCCTCGGCCTCAACTTTTTCAACCGGTTCCGTCGCGACGAGTTCCAGTATTTCGGTCTGCGGCATGAAGCAGATTGCATCATCGCAGCCCCAATACTTGACGTGGATCGCAGCTGCCCCGCCATCCTGTGGCCTCCACTTGAAAATGCCGGTGAAGGTCTCCGCGAAAACCGGCTTTGGTTCCCCGGATACAGGGTCGGTGATACTTGTCGTTGAGGGAAGCGATACAGCTTCCTGCTCATTGCCCAGCGCATCCGTGACGGCAAAACTGTCGGCATAAAGATAATGTTTGTCGGGAATGCCAACATTCACCCGAATCTCTGTGCCATCGAGCTCGAGTTGCACATCGAAAGGATCAAGCTGACCGAAGGCGGTGATCGCCAAAGCAATGAGGGAAAAGAATAGCCGCAAAATCTTCTTCATGTGATGATACCAATCTTTATGTTTTCTTCGACGAACTGCGGGAACTATAGTTCATTCGATCAAGGGTAAAAGATTATATGGGTAAAATAGTCCATCAGAAAGACATCGCGATGACCGTGGTGAAAACACTGCAATCCGCCGGATACACCGCCTTTTTCGCCGGAGGTTGTGTGCGCGACGAGCTGCTGGGGAAAACGCCCAAGGACTACGATGTCGCAACCAATGCCCTCCCGGATCAGGTGGAAGCGCTGTTTCCCAAGACCATTCCCATCGGTAAGGCCTTCGGGGTGATTGCCGTAATTGACCGGAAGGAAACCGTCGAGGTGGCCACCTTCCGCAAGGATGTCGGAATCCTTGACGGACGCCATCCGGAGACCATTATCTTTAGCGCCGCCGAGGAGGATGCCCTGCGCCGCGACTTCACCATCAACGGCATGTTCTACGATCCGGTCGAAGGGCAGATCCTGGATTATGTGGGCGGCCAACGCGATCTCGAAAGCAAACGTGTGACGGCGATCGGCGATCCCGAAGAGCGATTCCGTGAAGATCATCTACGCATGCTGCGCGCGCTTCGTTTCGCACATACCCTTGGATTTGCGCTCGACCGGAAAACCGAGGTCGCCGTTCGTAAGATGGCACCGCATATCGCCAAGGTGAGTTCCGAGCGTATCGAGATGGAACTGACCCGCATGCTGACCGAGAGCCCCAGGCCGGGTGATGCGCTGCGGCATCTGCATGAAGTCGGACTGCTTGAGCAAATCATTCCTGAACTAATTCCCATGGTTGGTCAGCAGCAACCGCAACAGTTCCACCCCGAGGGCGACGTCTTCGAGCATACCTGCCTGATGCTCAACCTGATGAATGAGGAGAGCAGAGAAGGTGCGCACACGACGCGGGAGCTGGCCTACACAATCCTGCTGCATGATGTCGGCAAACCGCCGACCGCCTCGTTTGGGCCCGGCGCCGACGGCGAGCCGCGCATTCGGTTTGATGGGCATGCCCGGATCGGCGCCGACATGGCAGAAGTCATACTGACCCGGCTCAAGTTCCCCAACAGCGAGAAGAAACACATCGTCGAAGCAATCCGCGGCCATATGCGCTTTATGGATGTGCAGCAGATGCGAGCCTCGACCCTGCGCAAGATGATCGGTGCGGAAACCTTCGATCTCGAAATGGAGCTGCACCGACTGGACTGCCTGGGATCCCATGCCATGCTCGATAATTATGACTTTGTGCAAAGCTATCAGGAACAGATGGCCAACGAACCGATCCTTCCCGAACCGTGGATCCGGGGACACGACCTGATTGCGCTCGGCATACAAGAGGGCCGAATGATCGGGAAAATTCTAAAGGAAGCTTATAATGCGCAAATGGATGCCCGCTTTGCATCACGTGAAGAGCTGCTTGACTGGGTACGGGCCACCTATCAAACGAACAACCATTCTGCAGAGTAGGGTCGGCTCAAAGTCGGCTCACTTCAATATGCTGACATTCTCGGGATTCAGAAGCTTAAGCTGCACCTGATCGTTATACACCTGCACCTGTCCTTTCACTTCCATCACATCCCCAATATCGGCCGCAGGAGGATTCGGGAGCCAGTGCACCACATCGAGCGATCCGCTTTGATCGGTCAGGACAATCCTGTGAGGAGCCTTCGATCCTGCGGGAGGCGACCAAATACGCGAAACCCGGCCGCATACCTGCATGTGTTTTCCTTTTAGACGAGTGGTGACGTTCGATAATACGTTTCCCGAAGCGTATGCAGCCGTAAAAGATACTGATTCCACCACAACACGATCGGCTGATCTCATCTGTAAACGAATATTGCTGCCTGCCCCGATGTTCAGATTTCCCGAAACCGTGACTCTGTCCCCCGTCCTCGGAAGAGCGTCATCATTTATCTGATTGGAAAAGACGGCCAGAGTGCCGGTGCCATCCTCTACCAGGTACAGAATCGAACCACTGCTCAACCGGCGGGCATCGGATGCAAGCCGGCCGGCGATGCGGACGGCGGAAAAATTCATGTACGGCCGGATGGCATCGATTTTGACCAACGGGGGTTCACGATGCCGGGAAAGAAATTGCATCCAGACCAAACCGCCGAGAAGGGCGAGAATGGCTGCAGCCCGCAGCCAGCGGAATTTCCGATGCCGGCTTTTCAGTCGCATTCCGCATCGGGCACAACGCAATACCCGGGGAACAAGCTCGCCGCAATGCGGACAGGGCATCTCCTGCGCTGAGGTGGATGGAGCCCCCATCACCGCAAATCCCTAGAACGCGCCGAAAAGCACACTGCCGAATGAGGTAATAGGCGATGCCTCGCGCAAGTCGTCAACGGCCGCGCGTACATCCTCCACCATCAACGCGGCTTCATCATAGAGCTTGGCATCGCGAACGAGCTTGCCCAACGTGCCGTCTCCATGGTCGATGGCTTCCGATATGCTGCGGATCGATGTCATGGTGGCTTCCAGATCTTCGGAAAGTGTTTCGTCGTAGAGCAGCTTGCCAAGCGTACCTTCCCCGTCCTGAATCCGCGTCCCGATATCTTTCAAATCCTCGCCAATCATCACCATATTATCATACAGGGCGTCGTCTTGAAGCAATTTGCCCAAGGTCCCCTGCCCCTCGCTTACGGCCGTGATCATAGACTGCAGACCTTTCACGGCTTCCCCGAGATCCGTAATAATGTCGAACGGCTTCGAGCCGAGAATGGTCACGTTATCCCCCAGCAAAGGCGCATCTTCCGGACCCTCGTAGATCTTGAGATATTTTCCGCCCAGCATGGAGGCGTCGACGACCTCGACCTCGTAGCCGCGCCGTAATGTAATCGGCACATCGAGCGACACAAAAATCGCCACCCGATTTTTCTTCAGCTCGGTTTGCCTGACACGGCCGATGCTCATGCCGCGCAAATAGACGTTGTCGCCTTCCCGTAGACCGCCCACTTCGGAAAACACAAACTCATACTCATAGGATGTCTTGAAGAGATTATCGCGGCTGAGCACGATCGTGAATACACCCAGGGCAATCAGTACGATAAACATAAAGAGCCCAACCATGATTTCGATGGTGATCTCGTGCTTATACTTTTTCATGGCCCATGCCTTCCCATTTGCCTTTTTTCGTAATGTATTGCGATTCCAGAAAACTCTGCACCGTTTCATTCTTCGAGCGGATGAAATCCTCGGGCGAAGCATTTTCCACGATGCGCCCCTCGTGGAGCATCATGATGCGCGTCCCGATGGACAATGCGCTATGCAGGTCATGCGTCACAACAACGCTGGTTATACCCAACTGGCTGCGCATGTTCACGATTAAATCGTCGATTCGTCGGGAGGTCACCGGATCCAGCCCGGAGGTCGGCTCATCATAAAGAACAATCTTCGGATTCATGATAATGGCGCGTGCCAGACCGACCCGCTTACGCATACCCCCCGAGATATCGGCGGGAAACTTTTCCCCCGCATCCGCCAGACCGAGCATTTCAAGCTTCTCATTCACCAGGCGGAGAATCTCCTCCTCGGGCGTGTGCGTCAGCTCGCGCAAAGGCAGGGCAATATTGTCGCGCACCGACATCCATTGCAGCAGGGCCGCACTTTGGAAGAGAACGCCGAATTTACCCCGAACCTCCTGCAGGGCGGAATGGCGAAGCCTGTTGATTTCCTGGCCGTCAATCAGAATGGAACCGTCATCCGGCATCATCAGCCGAATCATATGTTTCAAAGTAACGCTTTTGCCGGCACCGGAAAGACCGACAATGACAAAGGTTTCCCCTTCACCGACCTCGAAGCTGATCCGATCGAGGACGGTCTTGTTTCCAAGCACCTTCGTGACATGTTCGAAGCGGATCATATGTAGAACAACCTCGTAACCATGTAGCCCACCACCAGAATGATCAGAAAGGAAATGATCACGGAACGGCGGGTGGCCTTACCCACCCCCACTGCACCCTCTGTGGTCATGAATCCCTGATGACAGGCGACAGTTGCGATGATGATACCGAATATGAATGCCTTGAACAGGCCCACGTACAGATCCTTGTTGGTGGCGAACTGGGTGGCATTGTCCATGTAGGCCTGCATGGAGACCCCGAGCTGGGTCGTGCCGACCACCGCACCGCCGAAAATGCCGAGAATGTTCGTATAGACCGACAGAATCGGCATCATCACGATCAGCGCAAACAGGCGGGGCATCACTAGAAACCGATTGGGATTGATGCTCATCACTTCCAGCGCGGCAATCTCCTCGGAAACGGTCATGGTGCCAAGCTGTGCCGCGATCGCGGAACCGACGCTGGCGGCAATGATCAACCCGGTCATGAAAGGCCCCATTTCGCGGATCATCGTAACCGCCACGGCGGAACCGATAAATTCCTCATAGCCCCAACGCTTCAGCTCGAGTCCGGTCTGCAGGGCAAGAATCATTCCGGTAAACAGGGCTACGACCGTGATGACCGCGAGGCTCTTGATGCCGGTAATGTACATCTGCGTCGCCGTCTCCCTGCGACTGCGTTTGCCGAAGGCAAACTGGATGAACCAGATCCCCTCGAACAGCATGAACATGGCGTGCCCTGTATTGTGAAAACTCTGCAGGACCTTCTCGCCAACACGCTCCACCGAACGAACAGGCGCTCCCATGAAATCTGTTCTGGTATGGTCTATGGCTGCTCCTCCTTGTCCCCGAACGCCATGAACAGAAAACGCACTGTCCGACGCTCGCCTTTCTTTTTATATCCGGCGAAACCCTTGAGCAAGCTCCATTCAAACCTCTCTGGAGATCGGGTCTGGCGATAAAGCCCCCAAAGCACGTGATGCCCCGTCTCGGCATTGGCCGTCGTGCGCTTGTAGAGCGTCCACCACGGCGCCCAGTTGCGTTCGATGCCGGGTGTGCTTCGCAACGGCCAGAGTTCGAGCAGACGAAAGCGCGAAGCCTCTTCATTCCGCTCCCAGCTCATCAGCGGCCAGAGCTTCCAGTAGCGGGAAAAGACCTCGTCAATTTCATGCCCATCTGTGGCCTTGGTGGCAACCGCCGACTCGTAAGAAAACAGCGGCACCAAACGCCGGCGATGCTGCACATGCGCGGTATATTCCGTTTCGTCATTCCACACGAAGGGCCATAAAAAAAACTGTTTAGAAAACGTGCCATGCTCCCTCCTGCCATAGAGCGGCCAGAAATAGCGTTTATAGACTTCGCCGTCGGCGAGCTGTATGAATGGCCATGGAGCATTCAGAGTCCACTGCTGATCACTCTTCGCATAGTGAAAAAACGGGGGGATCACCCAGTAATTATCGGCGTGCTCGGTGATGATTCTCCCATAGAGCGGAAACAGGATGAATCCTCCGCCGGGGTTGCGGTCGTTGGTGTAGCGAACCGAGTTGTAGATGGGCCACAGGATGTATTTTTTGTCGAATTCATTCTGGAGGTGATTGCTGCCGTAGAGCGGCCAGATACGAAACCGCTGCGTTCTGTCACCCGATGTTTTGGATGCGATCGGCCACAGCACCGTTGTGGTGTTCACCTCGTTGATCTGCGATTTCACATAGAGCGGAAACAGGGCAAACACAATCCGATCCCGGCCGAGGAACTCACAGATTTTTCCGCCGAGGGGAAACAGGGCGAAATAGTTTTCTTCCTGGGCCGAGGTTCCCTGAAAATAGAGTGGCAGCAACCAGGTGCGGTGCCGATCGGTCTCCGGCGAGAAATCAGCGGAATAGCCGAAGAAAAGCAAGCGGCTGTATTGCTCGTCCTTGAAACCCTTGCGCGTGTAAAGCGGCCAGAGATAATCCTTGCGCCACCGCTCGCCTTCCACCGAGCTCGAATAAAACGGGCGCCAGGCATAGAATGTTGCTCCGTTCGCTTTCGTGAGGTTCGCATAGAGCGGGTCGCCGTCGATTTCGGCGAAGGCCGACATCGAACTCAACAGCAGTAGGCTGAAAACCCGCAACCTCATTCATACCTCAGTGCATCAACCGGTTCCATCCGCGCCGCGCGCATGGCGGGAACAAAGCCCGCAAGCGTGCAGAAAACCAGCACCAACCCGCAGACGATCGCCACATCGGAACCGGTGGTATGGGCGGGCAGCTTGCTCAACTGATAGAGCTCCGGCGGCAACAGCTCCAGATTAAACTCGCTCGACATGAACATGAGCAATTCATTGCGGTACTTCAGCACCAGCATCGCCAACCCGACACCCAGCAGGTTGCCGACCACGCCCTGCACCAGTCCCATCCAGAAAAAGATACCCGTAATTCCGCCGTTACCGAAACCCAGCGATTTAAGCAGGCCGATCTCCCGCGTTTTCTGTACCGTCAGCGTAATCAGCGTGTTCGTGATGCTGAAGGCCGCCACCAGCGCGACAAAGGCCAGCAGGAAAAACATCATGTTTTTTTCCACATGCAGCGCCGCAAAAATCTGGCTGTGCATCTCCATCCAGGTCCGCGGAAAAAAGCCCGCCCCCAGCTTTTCATGGATCTGCATGGCTGCCACCGCCGCCATCATCGGATTTTCGAGCATCACCTGCACCGAATGGACGCCCTGCTCCACGTCATACAGCGAACGGGCGGTTTCGAGCGAGGTGAAGGCAAAGCCGACATCATATTCATACATGCCGACGTGAAAGACGCCCGACACCGTCAACTCCTCCGGCAGGCGGATTTCGTCTTCGGCGACAAAACTCTGCGGAGAATAGACGGTGATCTTGTCGCCCACCCAGATATTCAGCCGATTGGCCAGGTCGCTTCCCACGACAATCTGATCGTCCTCCACCGAAAACGTGCCGGCCACCATGCTGTCCGGAACCCGGCTGACCGACGATTCGTATTCCGGGTCGATCCCCCGCAGGATCGGCGTGTGCACTCGATCATCGATCTGGATCAGCACCAGCCCTTCCAGACTGGGTGCCACCCCCTTCACCCCTTCGATTTGCGAGGTCTGATCGATCACACGGGCCGGATCGCGCACGATCCCGCCCTGCTGCACGATGCTGATGTGGGCATTGAAACCAAGAATTTTATCACGCCAGACCTCGTCGAAACCCGTCATGACCGACAGCACAACAATCAGGACGGCCACGCCGATCGTTACGCCCAGCATCGAAATCACCGTCACTGCAGAAATGAACGACCGCTTCGGCTTCAGATATTTAAATGCCAGGAACAGGGAAAACGGCAGCTTCATCATCTCTCCAAATCAACTTGGCTGCCGATTTTGGCAAACCCCGCCGAGAAAGCAACTTTTTCCCTCCACCTACACGGAGGCTTCGGCACAGCAGGACGACCGGCAGCAAGTCAGATATGCTCTACTAGGTATTGCTTAACGGCGTCGACATGGTTGGCGATGGAGTCGCAGCGGGTTTCGGCATCGGCCAGCGCATCGAGCGTCGGGTGATGCACGGCTTCGCCGGTGGCATCGATGATCGCCTGGGTGAATTTGGCCGGATGGGCCGTGGCGAGGCAGATGGTCGGAACATCGGCAGATCTGTGAGCTTCGGCCACCAGCACCCCGACGGCGGTGTGCGGATCAAGCACATAGCCAAACTGCTCCTTGTAGCGCTTGATGGTTGCGAGCGTTGAAGCCGTGTCGCCTCGACCAGCCACGAACAGGTCGTCGACCACGCCGTTTTCATTCACATCGACGGCCAGCGTTCCGCTTTTCTTAAAACCATCCAGGAGCGCAACGACTTTTTCTGGCTCCTGACCCGCGCGGTAGTAGAGGTAGCGCTCGAAGTTGCTGGCTACCTGAATATCCATCGACGGGCTGATGGTCGGAACCACATCGGCCATGCCGTAGATCCCGGTGTTGAAAAAGCGCGAGAGAATATCATTTTCGTTGGTGGCCAGAATCAGCTTGCTGATCGGCAGGCCCATGCGCTGCGCAAGATAGCCGGCAAGAATGTCGCCAAAGTTGCCGGTCGGCACCGAGAACTGCACCGTGTTGGTGCCGGTCTTTTCCATGACCTGAAACGCGGAGTAGAAATAGTAGACGGTCTGTGCAAGCACCCGTGCCCAGTTGACCGAGTTGACTGCCCCGAGTGCATACTCGGTCTTGAAGTCCACGTCGGCAAACGTGGTTTTCATGATGTGCTGGCAGTCGTCGAAGGTGCCGTCGACCGCAAGGTTGAAGACATTGCGGTCGAGTACGCTGGTCATCTGCTTTTCCTGCAGGGGACTGGTACGGCCGGCCGGATGCATGATGAAGATATTGATCTTGGGTTTGCCGCGCACGCCGTGGATGGCCGCACTGCCGGTGTCGCCGCTGGTGGCACCGAGAATATTTAAAGTTCCGCCGCGTTGTTCGAGGATGTACTCGAACAAGTTGCCGAGCAACTGCAGTGCAACATCCTTGAACGCCAGCGTCGGGCCGTGGAACAGCTCCAATATGTGGAAGTCCCCTATTTCAACCGTTGGAGCCACCTCGGGGTGCTCGAACGTGGCATAGCTGTTATTGATCAGTTTTTTCAGGTCATCGGACGGAATGTCGGTGGCGAACAGGCTGATGACCTCATAGGCCAGATCCTGAAAAGAAAGTTTCGCCCATGCCGCCAGCCTGTCGCCGACATCCGGCAGCGACGCCGGCAAGAGCAGGCCGCCATCGGGGGCCAGACCGGTCATAACCGCTTCCTGAAACTCCACGGGCTTCATCTGCCCGCGCGTACTGATGTATTTCATTCTGAACCCCTCAAAAACATGAATCGGGATATTTAATGATGCACCATCCGTATTAAAGAATAAAATTGCCTAGGGCGCGCATGATCGCTAGCTTGTGCAACGATGTAATCGGGAATTTTTATGGATCTGTTTAAGCAAATTGAACAAACCGCAGACAAGCTGGTGCCGCTCTACGCGCAGCAGGATGCCGATCTGCCGGATCGCCCCTTGTGGGAGCATCCGGAAATCGATCAGGTGATCGAGACCCTGCGTTTGCTGTCGGATGTCCTCTTTCCCGGCAAGCACATCCCGGAGCCCGTTGACTTCAAACGCTTTTTTCTGAAACAGCTCAAAAACACAGCTGAAATTCTACAACAGGAAATCGAGAAGGCCCTTCCTTTCCGGTGGATGGGTGCCGCCGACCTGCATGAAAAACGGGCACCGATCGACAATCTCTTTGAGGCTTCGACCGAAATCGTTAATCAATTCCTCCAAACGGTTCCGGCAATCCGAGCCATGCTGATTGATGATGTGGTCGCCTCTTATAATGGCGATCCCGCCGCCCTGAGCTATGCCGAGGTCAAGTTGGCCTACCCCGGTCTCGTGGCCATTACTTCGCATCGCATCGCCCACGAACTCTACACGCTCGATGTCCCGCTGATTCCGCGCATCATGAGTGAATACACCCACTCCCTCACCGGTATCGACATCCATCCGGGTGCAACCATCGGCAAGGGCTTCTTCATCGACCACGGAACCGGTGTCGTCATCGGGGAAACCTGCCATATCGGCGACAACGTCAAGCTCTACCAGGGCGTGACCCTGGGAGCCAAAAGCTTTCCGCTCGATGAACACGGCCGGCCCATCAAACACATTCAGCGCCATCCGACCGTCGAGGATGGCGTGGTGGTCTATGCCAACAGCACCATTCTCGGTGGCGATACCGTGATTGGCCGCGGCACCACTGTGGCCGGCAACGTTTTTCTCATGAAAAGCACCCCGCCGAACAGCCTGGTCACACGCAATGAAGAGGGCGTTTCCATTCGCACCCGCACCACACTGGAATATGGCGGCGGCATCTAGCAGAAAAGTCCCGTAAAAAAACACTAGACTTGAACGGGGCCTTTCCCTATAAACACTCCTCTTTTGCGCGATTCCCCAATCCCGCAGAGGGTTAAATTTATTAAACGGACGGTGTTACCATGCCTAAAATGAAAACAAAAAAGTGTGCTGCCAAACGGTTTAGCAAAACCGGTACAGGCAAGCTAAAGCGCAATCACATGGGTGGAAGCCACATCCTTTCAAACAAGAATCGTAAACAGAAACGGAAACTGCGCAGTCAGGATATCGTCGATCAGGCCGA
>JABDQT010000306.1 GCA_013042165.1 Kiritimatiellales bacterium
TCATTTGCATCCACACACGTGCGGTGTATTAGTTGAAACTCGAAGAAAGGATCAAGAACGATGTTCGACATTTTTACAAAGAAAACATGCCTGCTGGTGCTGCCCGCAGCGGCCCTTATTGCCTTGACCGGTTGCCAGGAAGATGAAGCGGCCAAAGCCCCCGCCCCGGAAGCCATCGATCTAACCCAGACCGAAGACCTCTTTTCCCAGCCGATCAAACCCAACCCGCTGACTACCGATCCGGAAGCCGTCATTGTCCGTGTGAACGGTGCGGAAATCACCCGCGGCGAAATCATGACGCTGATGAATGTCGCCATGCAACAGCTCGGCGGACGCGTACCTCCCGAACAGATCCAGCAGATCCAGGGACAGATGTATGAGCGCGTCAAAAACGATCTGATCACCAAGAAGCTGCTCGACGCGGCCGTCGCTGCAGCCAACATTGTTGTGGGCGAAGAACAGGTCGCCGAAACCCTCGAATCCATCAAGGCCCGGATTCCGGAAGGCGAGACCCTCGAAGCGGCCCTCGCCGCCCAGAACACCACGCTGGAGGAACTGACCTCCAACATCCGTAAAGACATGGCTACCCGTGAACTGCTCGAAAGCAAAACCGCCGGTATCGCCGAAGCCACCGAAGCGGAGGCCAAGGAATACTACGACGCCAATCCCAACAGCTTCGAGCGGCCCGAAAGCGTGAGTGCCAGCCATATCCTCGTCAAGTTTGACCCCGACGACACCGCCGAAATCAAGGCCGAGAAGAAAGCAGACATTGAAAAGATCCGGACGGACATCATTGCCGATACCGTTGCCTTCGAAGATGCCGCCGGCGAGCATTCCGATTGCCCGAGTTCCGCCCAGGGCGGCTCGCTCGGCACCTTCGGCAAGGGCCAGATGGTTCCGGAATTCGAAGTTGCGGCCTTCACGCAGGACATCGGTGAAATTGGTGATGTGATTGAAACCCAGTTCGGCTACCACATCGTCAAGGTCTCCGACCGCACCAGTGAAGGCATGGTCGATTTCGACGAAGCCAAGGAGCAGATCGTGGCGTTCCTCGACAACCAGAAGAAACAGGAAGCCGTCGGCAGCTATATCAAGAGCCTGCGCGACAGCGCCACCATCGAAGAGATGTAATCCTCTTACAGGATGGCCTGTGCAAACACCCCTCGGTTGGAGGGGTGTTTTTTTATGCCGTAAATCTGTCTTTGCAGGTTCTTGTCCATCCATTATCTTTTCGACAGGAAACAGAGCGACCGTGAGACAGACACCTTGACCAACAGGAGATCAGCATGGATGACCAAAACAATGCCGGACTCGTATTCGCCTTTGTGCTCGACGGAAAGGGCGGTGGCACCGCCATGGATCTGGAGAGCATCAGGAAATGGACTCCCGCGGCCGGTACGCTGTGGGTCCATCTGGACTACAAGGAAGACGATGCCAAGGAATGGCTGCTCAACGAAAGCGGGGTCGACCCGATCATCGGCGAAGCGCTGACTGCCGAGGAGACCCGTCCGCGCAACATGCTGCACGACGGCGGCATGCTGCTGATTCTGCGCGGGGTGAACCTCAACCCCGGCATGGATCCCGAAGATATGGTATCGATTCGATTCTGGCTGGATGCGAACCGTATCATTACCCTGCGGCATCGGCGTGTCATGGCAATCGATGATCTGCGACAGGCCGTAATGTCGGGCAGCGGCCCCGTCAGTTCAGGCGGATTTCTGGAAGAGCTTTGCGACCGCCTCGTGCTGCGCATGGGCGGCATCATCTCCGACATCGACGATTCCGTGGATGCGCTGGAAGATGAAATCCTGACGGAGCAGAGCTACGAAATGCGTCAGAAAATCGCCGACATTCGCCGGACGGCCATCGGCCTGCGCCGCTATCTGGCGCCGCAACGCGACGTGATGGCACGGCTGCACAGTGAAAAAGTCAACTGGCTGGATGAAGCGGAACGCATGCGCCTGCGGGAAATCGCCGACCGCACCACCCGTTATGTCGAGGATCTTGACGCCATCCGCGATCGGGCAACCGTGACGCAGGAAGAGCTGAACAACCGGCTGGCCGAACAGATGAACAAAACGATGTATGTGCTCTCCATCGTGGCAGGTATTTTTCTTCCTCTGGGTCTTCTGACCGGATTGCTGGGCATCAATGTCGGCGGTATTCCGGGCACTGAAAATCCCCTGGCCTTCACCCTCATCTGCATCCTGCTGATCGTCATGGCCGGCGGTCTGGTATGGCTCTTCAGACGCATGAAGTGGATGTAGCCAGATAATTACTGCGGCATATGGGGGGCCATGACGGAAAGCATGGCCCAGGCGATGAGCATGGCGATGAAGGCGGAAATCGATCCGATCTTCAGCCACTGGATAAAACCCACATGGGCGTGCGACTGCTTTTCAAGCATCCCCAGCGCAACAATGTTGGCCGTGCTGCCGATCAGCGTGATATTACCGCCGAAGCAGGCACCGAACAGCAGGGCCCACCACAACGGCATGGAAGGCATCGTTTCGCCAAGCGCGGTGATGACCGGCGAGAAGGCCGCCACGAAAATCACGTTGTCAACAAAGGCGGAGCCGATGGCGGTGGTGGCCATGATCGAGGGGATCAGTATGGCCGGTTTGTCGCCGCACAGGTTGACAAACCCATCGGCAATCACCTTGGTGACCTCGGTATGCTCCAGCGTTCCGGCAATGGCAAACAGCAGCATAAAGAAGAGCAGCGTCCACCAGTCGACCTCGCGTTCGACGTAGTGGCGGGCGCGCTCGCGCTTGAAGATCATAATCAGGCCGGCACAGGCCAGCGGCGCCACCAGCAGGATGCTGTTCTTGCCGAGATGCAGCGCCTCTTCGAGCGCGTGATGCGAGGCAATAAAGGCCAGGGTGAACAGCAGCACAGCCAGCCCGCGCTTGTAGGGCACGGTGACTTTCGGCACGAGGCTCAATTGCCGGTCCATCCGCTCCTTCAAGCGTTCATCGAACTCGTTGAGTTCCTTGTGGAACCACAAAACCGTGATCCCGACACAGGAAGCCAGCGCCACCAGCATGATCGGGAAGGCCCATGTGAAAAAATCGCCGAAGGTGAGGCCGGCCTTGGTGCCGATGAAAATGCCGACGGGGTTGCCCATCATGGTGCCGGCACTGCCGACGTTGGTGCAGAGCACGCAGATGATGATGTAGGGCGTCGGGTTGAGCTTCAGCCGATTGCAGACCTGGAAGATCAGCGTGGCAATGAAGATGATCGAGGTGACCTCGTCCACCGCGCAGGCCAGCAGGGCCGAAGCGACAGAGGTGGCGACGATAAACTTGCGTCCCGTCATTTTCGGAATTGAAATGAGTGCCTGCACCACCCAGGTGAAGAAGCCGAGATCGCGCAGCGATCCAACCACGATCATCATGCCCACAAGGAACAGGATGACCGGAAGCTCGGCCGATGCCACGAAATGCTCGATGTCGAGCGAGTGCGTGAAGATCAGCACCGTCAGCCCGAGAAAAGCGATCGACAGGCGGAACGTCCAGAAAAAGAGCGTGCCCAGAATAATGGCGAGAAAGACGCTGGAGGCCACCACCTGCTTATCCGTGAAGCCCGCGAACTTTGCACCGGCGAGGCCGATCCCGATGCTGATGGCCAGCAGCATGAGCATCCGCTGAATCAATTGTTTAGTTGAGAGTACCGCCCCGTTATCTTCGCCATGCATGCCCTGTTCCCCCTATGCCCAGAAAATCTGTGAACTGAATCCGTCCAAATTAACCACCCCGAGAAAGCGGCTTCCATCCACCACCTGAATCTGACGGACCTCTTGCATCAGGAATATCTTGGCCAGCTGAATGGCCGGCATTTCGGGCGGAATGGCGACATACTTATCGTGCATGAAATCCGCCACTTTCGTTTCGGAGTCCTTGCGCAGCAGTTCCGCGAACGGCTCGAAGTTTTCGATCGGACTGAGATCCTCCATCCAGAGCAGATGCTGCGGCAGGCTCTGCCCAAGCAGGTCTTCGATGGCAATCACCCCGCGCAGATCACCGTCGGAATCGACGATGGGAATATCCATGACGCGCTCCCCGCAGAAGGCCTGAATGGCGCGGGCCAGCGTATCGCTTTCGTCCAGCGTGATCGGGTTGCTGTTCATGATATTGGAGGCATTGAGCATGACCTCCATATGCTCTGCGCCCTCGGTCAGCACGGCGAGCGCCTCTCGCGCATCCACGGCGACCGTCAGCCTCTTGATCATGTGGGGCTCGGCCAGCGTTTTGGAGAGCGAGGCCATCAGGCGCAGGTAGGCGCCGGGATCATCCTTCGGCGTGAGAATCAGGACGATGACATGCACAGGCTCTTCGCCCACGGCCTCAAAATCAATTCCGGCATGGGATGTGGCCAGCGCCAGTACGGGCCTGGAGAGGCCGCCCAGCCGGGCGTGCGGCAACGCGAGTCCTTCGGCCAGCACCGTGGGCGACTGGCGCTCTCGCTCCAGCACCGCATCAAGCGCCTCGTCGTGCTCAAACCCGCCCGGCTTCTTGTTGAGCCGCTTCACCAGCTGATCGATGGCGCCATCGCGCGACTCGGTTTCGAGACCGCACAGGATGCAGTCTTCATCAAGATAGTCGGCAAGGCGAACTTCCGTGCTCGTCATCATTTTTCATTCCCCGTTTACATGCACAAAAAAACCCGACCGCCTGAACAGCGCACCGGGATCTGCAAAAGAGAATCATACGGGCTCTGAATCAGATGGAAAACCCGCCGAAAAGAAGGACGATGAGCGTCAGGACGCATACCGCACACAGCCCAAGAGAAAACCAGGGCAACGGTCCGCCCTGCACCTTGCGGCATTCCAGTTTCGACCAGGAGGCGGCCCCCGAAAGGGCAAATGTCAGAACCAATACAAACAGAAATGCGGCCAGATTCCGGCCCTGATGTTCAACCCGGCTGCCGGCCGGACCTACCAGCGGCAACATCATGCTGAGCAGGAAGAAGAAGAGCCCCGCAAGCACCGCCATCGCGGTTCCCGTCGTTGATTTTGAACAAAGCTCTTTAAGGGTGTTGCGCTGATCTGTATTCATGTTTGCTTCCGGAAATTGATAAAATCGATTCGGACTATAGGCGCAACCCGCAAGGGTTGGAAGAAAAAACAGATCGGATGATAATTATCCCGCAAGCCGGTGCCGAATGCTTTGACTTTTCTTCTGCGCATAATCTAGAGTAGTTGATGTTATCGGTTTAATGCTACCGGCTCACCCAATAGAGGGGCTATGGAAGTTCAGAAGAAGAAAAAACGAATCGTCAACTCCAGTGCGGTCCTGCTCAGCATCGGCCTGCATGTCCTGTTTATTCTGCTGGCCGGCGGGATGGTGGCCCTCAAGTTCTACAAGAAAAGAGGTGCGGGCTTTCAGGTGGAGGAAGAAAAGCCGAAGCTCGAGCGCCGCAAACTGCAGATGCCGGTCAAGACCGAGCCCTTCATCGAGCAGATGAGCAAACCGAAAGCCCGTACCACGACGCGCATTACGGCCAATGCACCGCAAATGATCAACATTCCCGAACAGGGCGAGTATGTTAAAATGGCGCCCATGCCCACCTTCAAGGGCGGCTATACCAACTTTGTGCAGATGGACCGTACCATCGAGTTCAATGCCAAATATCGCGATGTGTCGTTCGGCATCTCGTCCGTCGATTTTTTCGGAACCCGCGGGAAAGCGGAGAAAGTCGTGGTCGTGGTCGACGCCTCCAAATCCATGCTGTACGACGAGCGCGGCGGCGTGGATTCCTATGAAATGGTACAGGCGGATTTGCGCGAGGTGATTGGCAACATGCGCTCGGCGACCCTGTTCAACATGGTGCTGTTCGATGAAGACCGGGTGGCCCTTTTCAACCCCGGCATGCTCCCCGCAACGCCCTCGGCAAAAACCAACGTGCTCGCATGGGTGGGCGGCATCAACACCAATCTGGCACAGGCGGGCCTGGATGGACAACGGGCCAACTACACCCCCTCGCGACAATATGATATTCCAATGTCCACAACCGATATCACCGGCTGGCTGAAGGGCCTGCAGGCCGCCCTTGAAATGAAGCCGGAGATCATCTTTGTGCTGAGCGCCGATTGGGGCAACGTTACATCGCCTATCTACGGCATTTCCTATTTTCTCAAGAAGGAAATGTTCGAGCGCTACCAGCAAAAGCGGCTCGAGTATTTTCTTTCCGACGACTCGTTCAAGGAGGACTGGGAAGAATACCTGGCCGAGTTTACGGAACTGCAACCGGTTGCCCTCAAAATGCTGGAACTTGAAAACCAGGCGCGCCGGGATGTGGACATGCAGCCCAAGGTGGTTCGCGACTGGGATGAAATCCTGATCCAGAACGATGTCGAACTGCCGCCTCCCCCGCTGGCGAAGGATCAGCAGGAAGTGGGCATGATGCCGGTTGAGGCCCGCTACAGCCTCGACGAGGTGCTGGAGTCCCTGTTTGTGATCGGGATGAACAATTACCGCCAGCTGGGCTTTCCGATACTCAATTTTGTGATGCTGCAGGCCGACGGGGGATCCGGAAACAGTGCCGAGGCCGCATCCATGATGACGTCCAATGCTAAATTCAGGAATCTGGCCAGAATGGTGGATGGGCGGTTCCGCTATTTGAAGGGCAAACCCATGGTCGACAACCTGCTGAGCCTGAGCGTCGACGATGCCCTGGAAGCCATTGAAAACGAGAAAGCGGAGGAAATGTAAATGAAAGCACCGCTCCTTCTCACCACGTTTTTCGCACTGATGGCGTTGCATGCTTCAGCCCAGTACATGCGAACCTTTACCAGTCCCGACGGCAAGACACTGAGGGACCGCATCGTGAAGTATGATTACCAGGAAAAGCTGGTGTTCCTCGAGGAGGCCGGACGGGTGCCGCTGGATTCTTTCAGCGCGGACGACCAGGCATATATTCTCCACTGGAATCAGGTTGCAGGCTTCAAGTCCACCATGCGGTTTAAGATGGAGCTCAAGAAGAGCTCGTGGGCCCGGATGAAGCATGAGCAGAATATCACCCCCTTCTACATGGATGCCATCCACATCCCCGGAAAGAAAATCCCGAACCACCAATTGTTGATGCTCGAGGATTTCGAGGAATACAATGCCGTTTACCTCGAGGCCGAGGGCTACGAAATCAAACTGCGGAACCAGAACTTCTTTCCCATTGAAAACATCGTGGTCGAGAGCAAGATCTACTACGAGCAGGAAAACTACATGGTGCCGGACAGCTTCTTCATGAGCTCCGATAATGCCTACGATGATACGGTCGCGACCAACAAAGTGCGTTTTCTCTCCGAAACCGTACCGGTCATCGTTCCGCGCGAAGAAGTATTCCTGAACTCCGAGTGCGCCATCATGGTCGACCATCAGATTGAGCGCTCCATCCTCCTCTCCACCTCCGAGAACGAAGGGGAAGGCGACGATGAAGGAGACACCGAAACCGAGGAGACCGTGGAAGGCTTCGGCGAGTGGGATGATCACAGCCGGCGGCGCAAGGGCAAGATGATCGGTGCCTGGCTTCGGGTGGGCATCAAAGATACCAACGGTCAAATGGTGTGGCGCGAAATCACGTCGCCGTCGTCACTGCCTAACAAGGTTTCATGGGATCCCGCTGAAGAACCTGAGGAAGAATGACCTGATCTCAGCTTTGGCGCTTATCCGGCAGCCCCATTCCGACCATCGAATTGAAGATCACCACAAAATTCGAGAATACCATGCCGACCGCGCAGTACTTGGGGGAAAGCCACCCCACCCCGGCAAGGAACATCCCGATGATATTGTAGAGGAACGCCCAGCCATAATTCAGCCGGATCTTGTGCCTGACCTTGTACTGCATGAAGGGCAGGTCGCGCAGCTTGCCAATCTCCGGCACCATGAACACGCCGTCTGCACTCATTTTTGCCGGGATCTGTCCGGAAAAGACCGCCAGACCAAAGTCGGCCGCCGCCAGGGCCTGCGCATCGTTAATGCCGTCACCGACCATCATCACGGCCTTGTCCTGTTTTTGCAGTGCGGCGATTTCGCGCTGCTTGTCGCCGCTGTCCATCTGCCCGAAATAGTCGTCGATTCCCAGCTCGGACGCCACCTGCTGCACCACCGCGTTTCGATCTCCTGAAAAGATGTAGGGCTTGACGCCGCTGGCCTTGAGGTCTTCGACGAGCTGTTTCGATTCGGTGCGAACCGCGTCCCGAAGACCCACCATGAAATAGCATGCCTCGGCATCGCCGAACTTCACGATGGTGGACTCCTTCAGATCCGGCGGGATGCCCACTTCCGGATAGAGTTCCGCGCTGCCGGCCAGATAGTTTTTACCATCCACCTTGGCGGAAATCACGGTACGGGCAATCGTCCGTTCCGTAACAGGCCGGGGCGTGCCCACCACCGCCAGCGCACGGGCGATCGGATGCTCGATGCCATTCTCGAGTGAAGCCAGAATATTGAGATAGTCCGGATTTTTTTCCACCAGCCAGACCACCTGATGCACCTCCGGTGCGCCGCGCGTCAGTGTGCCGGTTTTGTCGAATACCGCAATCGCCGGCTTCAGTGCCAGCACCGCGCCGTTGAAAATCTGAATGCCCAATCCCCGGATGCGCTCGATGGCGGCCGTCAGCACCAGCGGTTCCGCAATCCCGAAGGCGCACGGGCAGGCCACAATCAGCACGCTGAGCAACCGAACAATCGCCTCGTTGCGATTGCCCCAGAACAGGTTACCGAAGAACACAAGCAGCGCGACGCACACCACAATGGGGACAAAATACTGGCTGATCCGGTCGCCGAAGGAGAGCTGTTCCTTGCGGGTGTTGAAGGCCTCGATCGTGCTTTCAACGATGCGCTTGATCAGGTTGCTCTGTCCGGCGGCGGGCACGGACAACCGGGCTTCTTCAGAAAGCAGCTTGGCGCCCGCCCCGACATAGTGCCCCTGCTCCAACGACACCCCGTGCGACTCGCCGGTGATCAGAGAGAAGTCAAATTCCGCCGGGGCCATCAGAATCCCGTCGGTCGGAACGATCTCTCCCTGCCCGACCAGAAACTCCTGCCCCGCTTCAAGGTTTTCGACATGCGCATAGTCGTCGCCGTCGATACGCGCTTTTTTAGGCAGCTGCCAGGAAAGCGAACTGACGCGCCGGCTCAGTTTTTTGTAAAAGCTGCCCGAAATCAGATTGCCCGTTTCGATGAGCATCAGCAGCAGCGCAACGACATCGAAGTAGAGGTGGGCAAAATCGCCGGCGAGCATGGAGTAGACCGAATAGATCCAGGCCGCGGTTGTGGAGAGCACCACCAGGCTTTCCATGCGGAACTGCCGCATCACCATTTGGCGGAATCCGATGATCATCGTCGTGCGTGCGGCATACAGCGGCACCAGCGTGCCGAACAGCGCCAGCAGGAACGAGCAGACCAGCTGCATTGCAAACGGCACCTCCCAGCGCTCGGCCGAATAGACCACGAACGAGATCATCATGTTGTTGAGGGCGAAGAACCAGCCGGCGCCAAAGCGGAAATAGTCGAATCCATCGCGCCGGGCATCCTCGCCCTCGTAGTATTTATAACCCAGCTTCTCGACATTGGCGTGGATGGCATCCTTGCCGATTTTCATCGGGTCGTAGGTCAGCGTGCAGGTTTCGGCAATAAAGTTGAGGTTGATGTTTCCCACCCCCGGCAGCTTTCCGAGACTGTGGTGTACCAGCCAGGAACAGGCGGGGCAGACCATCCCGCCGACGAGAAAGCAGTGCTCCTCTCCCTGCAGGATTTCGGTCGGATTGTCCTCCACCTCTTCGCCGCCCGGAAAGACTCCTTCGAGCAGCTGGGCAATCCGCTCATCACGCGCGGAACCATCCAATCCCATCTTGCCAACGATGGCATAGACGGCGGCGCATCCGGGGCAGCAAAACTCCCCCTCCCCGCCGGGAACAGATCGGTTGCAGACTATGCATTTTTCGGACATGTGTTTTTATTTCACAGGACTCTTGATGACAGGAGCATGGGTATTCGAAGGTCGGGGTTGAAAAATAGTTCTGTTATCCATCGTCCTGTAAAATCCCTTTGGTTACAGCTATGCCACGCCAGACACTGCGTGCCTTGGTGTTTTCATCAAGCCGCACCACCGGGTGCCAACTTCATTGCAAACAGCACACAATAAACGATACCGATCAGCAGGCAGATCCACGGGAAGGCCTTTTCAAAACGCGCGCCCCATTTCTTGTCGACGAGGCGGCCCAGGGAAATACCGAGCTGCATGAAAAAGGTCTGTGTGACGACGAAGGCCAGCATGAAGCCGCCGCCCTTCCACCAGCTTCCGGTACCGACGGCCATCGCAAACGCGGCATAGAGCATGCCGCATGGAATGAGGGAGGTACAGACGCCGCCGGCCGTGAGCTTGCCCAACCCGCCGCTGAAGAAGCGCGACATCCAGCTCGTCTTCGGCGCAGACAGCCCCTTCCTGCGAAACGCATAGACCGCGATGAAAAACATCATGACACCGGGAAAGAGCAGGGAGAGCAATGCACCGCGCAAAGGATTTTCGCCAACCTGACAGCAATAGTGCGCCGGGCCAATATTGATGAATTCGCCGAACGCACCGAATAGAAATCCAGCAAGCGTGTAGCCGATAATCCGTCCGAGGTTGAACAGCGATAGCGCCTTGAGGCTCTTTTCGCGGTGCAACGCGCAGACCGACACATGCAGCGGTCCGCACATGGCATAGCAATGCGGAATGGCCACCCAGCCCAGGGCGGATCCGGCAATAATGGCGGTAATCAGCTCTTTCATAATTCGCGCACTACCTTATCACCAATTACGTAAGTTTCAATTCCGACCGCTTATGTAATTGCTGCAGACATCCACCGCACCAAAAAACAACCCATGCCGATTTATTCTTATTTATTTTTTTACGGTTGACATCGGTTACATTTTATAATATGAGTATCGATATTCAGACGGAAAATTTGAGGGAGAGGTAATATCATGAAATCGGTTATTCTGAAGGTGTGTCTTGCTGGCTTGGGGGTAGCCTTCTACACAGGAACCGCACATGCCGCCGCGTTCAGCGCGAACTATGGTGATTTTTCTGGCACGACGGTGAGCTACAATCAGGTTACTGAGTCCTCAGGAACCGATTCTAACGCACTGTATTACGCCCCTACAGTTACAGGTGATTCACTGAACTTCGATCCCATATTCTCAGCATTTGCAAGCGGTGCCGGAGGAACAGATACTACTGACGGACAGCTTGGTTTCGACATCCATTCGGATCCAGGTAACTTCATCAATAAGCTCATGTTCTCAGAGCGCGGCGACTTTAGTCTTTCGGGATTCAGCAATGATGCCTATGCCGATGTTTCAGCATCTTTCTTTGTTGAGATTCTCGAAGTTGATGGGGTCGCACTCCCACAACCCCTTAATGCATCTACCGCGATGACATTCAACCCGAATGCCAACGGATCCTTCCTTCTTTCAGCGGGCGGCGTACCGTTGTACGATGGTATCTGGTCGGGTGATATGATGATCGATATAGAAGATTTGCTCGTACAAAATGGCATTACTTTTGTCAATGGCGCGACCAAAATCCACATGGAGTTAGACAATACCCTTACGGCACTTAGTCAGGCAGGCACATCTGCATACATAGCAAAGAAAGATTTTCAAGGGTTTAGTGTAACTGCCATTCCGGAGCCCGCCACTCTGGGTCTTGTATCTATTTTCAGCGCCGGGCTCTTTTTCACTCGTCGCCTTTTCCCTGCGGTATAATAGTTTCTCTACTTTCGGTATGGACCTCTTCTTATTCAGGAGAGGTTTTTTTGTGGCTATTCAATTCTGATTCGAGCAAGTCGGACATTTGATCCGAGAACAGCATCATCTGCCTTCATCAAAGGAATCTCAAAAACTGTTATGCCCATTACAAATCGTTATCTGTGGGATTAATGAGGTGGAAGAGGGTGTTGGCCTGCCC
>JABDQT010000307.1 GCA_013042165.1 Kiritimatiellales bacterium
CACATCCAGTGTGCCCAGATCGGTTGCGGTCCATGCCACATCGGCCGCACTGTTTTTCGTCCAATCGGACGCATGTTCGATCCGCCGATGGAAGGCCGCTGCGCGCCAGTCGAGGCTCGCCGATACAAACTGCCATATTCCCAGTTCTGTGTTCAGCGACCACTGCAGTTGCAGGGTCGGGTTGTTGATGTGATAGGGATCGGAATAGTAGAGCGTTTGGAAATCGGGCTGTTGCACATGTTCTGAGTATGATGCGTAAAAGGTGCTGTTGTCCGTCGGAAACCATTCGATCCCCGCCTGCGGAAGCCATTCGGCCGATTCGGCCGTTTGGAACACCGTGTTCAGCCCGGCCGTGAATTTGAATTGCTCGTAGGTAAATTGCGGCAGCATCAGCACCGAGCCGCGCGTGCGATCGTGCTTGCCGGCATCACCGTCGATCGCTTGATGCTCAACATTGCCTCGCAGGTTTAAGGAGATGTTCTGGATTTCGAGTGTGCGCCCTTCGATCATTACCGTGCCGAAGCGTGAGCGCACATTGCTTACGACATTTGAAACGGGAATCCGGTACTCGTTGTCGAACTGCCGCCATGCACCGGCGGAGCGAAAATAGGCGCCGTCGGTTTCGCCATGCGTGGCTCCGAAGAAAACCAAGGTGTCATCAAGCCGGTCTTCGGCATAGACATTCGATGGAATTCCGTAATAGCCCTGCGCGCCGAATTCCTTTTGCTGGTGCGCGGCGATTAGGTCGAGTGTCCAGTCGTCTCTCATCGCCTGCAGAGACGCTCCACCCGCGTAGCGGTCGATGCCGTTGGAATCATAATCGATCCGTCGTGCTTTCTCCCATTCAAGAAAAGCGCCGACGCCCCCGGCCTGCGCGGAAAGGCCGGCCTCGTAGTGCTCCTTCGTTCCCATGCCGATGGAGGCTTGAGGCGCTTGTTCCTGCAATACAGTGTTGTAGGCCACGGTGCCGGTCGGATGACCCGATATGTTGTTCAGCCCGGTTTGCACTTCCGGCACATTGAGCAGATATGCCGGGAACGGGAGCTCTGAATTAAAATGGGCAGAGTAGGGGACCGTCAGGTTCAGGCCATTGATCGAAATGCCCGCCCCCGTATAGCCGCTGCCGCGAATCGAAAGATCCTGTTGCGCCCAGCCCTGTCGGTTAACCAACAGGTCAGGGGCCTGCGCGAATACGATCATCGGCGCAAGCAGGAGGAGCAGGCAGGATGCCTGCGGTGCGTGTCGCCGGCATCTTGCCGGCCGTGCACGACCGTTCCCCATCAGCAAAACTCCTCGATGGTTTGCTCGAGCGCGTAGATGGCGCCCTTCAACTCGTCATCGGTGATGACAAGCGGCGGCATCAGGTAGAACATCGTGCCAAGCGGCCGGAAGAGGTAGCCCTGCTCAAAGAGCGACTGCTTGATCTTCGCAATCAGCGGCCTGGTCTCCGGCTTCAATTCCACCACACCGATCATGCCGAGGAAGCGCAGCTCCTTGACGCACTCAAGCTCGGCCATCGGCAGCATCCACTGTTTCATTTTGTCGGCCATTTCGGCGGCGCGTTCCACCGTATCTTCCGCTTCATAGATGTCGAGTGCCGCCAGCGCGGCGGCGCAGCCGATCGGGTGTCCCGCAAAGGTATTGCCGTGGTAGAAGGTATGGTCTACCGGGGTGTCGCTGAACGTGTTGTAGATTTTATCTTTCACCACGCAGGCACTCAGCGGCATATAGCCCGCCGTCAGGGCCTTGCCGAGGCAGACCATGTCGGGGTCGATCTCCGCATGATTGAAGGCAAAGCGCTTACCGGTGCGCCCGAAGCCCATGGCGACTTCGTCGACGATCAGCAGTACGTCGTTGGCGTGGCAGCAGTCGGCCAGATTTTTCAGGTAGTCCGCCGAATAGATCTTCATGCCCGCCGAGCCGAGGCAGAGCGGCTCGACGATCACGGCGGCAAGTTTGTCTTTATGCTGTTCAATCACTTGCCGGCTTGGCGAGAAATCATCATCGAAAGGGAAGGGCAGTTTTGCCGGATGCGATACCGCATGTTCGAAGGGTTCGTGGAAGGCATCGACAAAGCCGGCGCCCAGCGCCCCCAGCGAATCGCCATGATAGCCCTGATCCATCCCGATCACCCAACTCTTTCCGGGCTGGACGACATTATACCAATACTGGATTGCGATTTTGATGGCCGCCTCGACCGCGCTGCACCCATCGCTCGCAAAAACGGAGTGCCGGTCCGGGGTCGGCATCAGG
>JABDQT010000316.1 GCA_013042165.1 Kiritimatiellales bacterium
CCGGAAAAGTAGCGCGGTCCCGAAGTCAGGCGATCGGGTCGGCGCAGAAGTCACGGCGCTGGCAGGTATCGCAGCAGGCCCCCATCCAGATTTCGTCGAACTGCTCCATGATGCCGGATACGATTTCGGGCTCATCCGTTATTATGCCCGATTCAAAGTTGCGGCGGTCCCTGCTTTTCGCACCCATCCCTGCCCCGGTCAGGTTGGCGCTGCCCAGATAGGCAATGCGTCCGTCCACCACAACCGTCTTCAGGTGGACGCGCGGGCAGATGTTGCGCTCCAGCCCCTTGAGCAATGCGGGGTAGCGGTCGAAGTCCTTCCTGAAATTGGGCCCGGGTTCTTTTGCGTGAAGCAATCGAAGGTTCAACCCCTGGTCAACCAGATCGGAGAGAACGCCGAGAAACGGCCGGTAGCTCCCCTTGCTGCCCACATGCAGATCCTTGATGTCCGCTGTGGCAATCCAGACATATTCGGCGGCACCCGGAATCGCTTCCAGAATGACCTTTTCGTAGATCTCTGAATTCCTGATTAGTTGAATCATGACAAACGAGCGCGCATCATTTACATGGCGCACATGGCCGTCTAATCCGTGCGATGCGTGACTTCCACCAGATGGAAGCCGAACTGGGTCTTAACCGGCCCCTGCACCTCGCCGACCGGGGCGCTGAAGACCACTTCATCGAATTCGCGGACCATCTGTCCCGGACCGAAGGTGCCGAGTGCACCACCGTCTGCGCCCGAAGGGCATTTGGAATGAAGCTTTGCCAATTCGGCAAAATCCGCGCCGTCCGCGATCTGCTTCTTCAGATCCGCGCAATCGGTTTCTGTTGCCACTAAAATGTGTCGTGCTGCTGCTGAGGCCATCATGAATCTCCTGTTGACTTATGTTTCATTGAACGGCGCCACTATCCGTTAAATCCCGCCGGCAGGCAATCCGCTAAATCGAAATACGGTGCTCCGTGATGATTCGTTAAGGGATTTGCGTTGGAAGGGTGCAGCCGATAGAGTGTCTCGCTATAGAAAAGGGCGGGTTATGGCGGATCAGTTTGAAAACATCATCGTAATGGGAAAAAGCGGTGCCGGAAAGCAACCGCGTATCGATGTGCTGACCCGAACCTTCGGACTCAGGCAGCTTTCCACCGGCGATATTTTCCGAAAATATCTCGGCCTGTTCAATGAGCTGGGCGATGAGCGCGACCTGAGCCGGTTCCATGATGCCGAAGCGGGAGGCTTTATCACGGATGATGAAATAAAGAAGGCGCTGAACATCGCCGGCCGGGATGATGCCGACGGCATTGTGCTGGGGCTTAAAGCCAGATATTTTGTAGATCAGGGACTGTTTGTGCCGGACCGCATCACCAACGCCCTGTTCGAATCGGCCTTCAAGTCCATGGGATGCCGCGGCGTGGTACTCGACGGCTATCCGCGTACGGTGGACCAGGCCAAATTCCTCGTCTCGTTGGTCGAACGGGCAAACGTGAAACTTGACGCCATCATGCTGGTGGAAAACGAAGACGATGCCATTATTGAGCGCACCATGGGGCGCCGCATCTGCAAGTCCTGCGGTGAAGTGTTTCATCTCGAGTTCCGTCCGCCGCCGGAAGAACGGATGTTCGAATGCAAGAGCGAGTGCGATATCGTCCAACGCAGTGACGATACAGTCGACAGCCTGAAAGCCCGCCTGAACGAGTTCGCCACCAAAACGCAACCCGCCCTCGACTTCCTGCTGGAAAAAGGAATTCCGATCTACCGCGTTCCCGGGAATCTGCCCGACTATTCCCCCGACGCGGTACAAGCCAGCGTCTTCGAGGTGATGGGGATCCGCTAACGCATTGCCGGCATTTGTTAACGCTAACATATGCCGCGCAGCGACCTGTTCGTTATCATTCTTCTTTAGGTGTGCTAACCGTTGCTTCACTTGATGGCCTGACGCTCGCAACCAGCCTAAATTTCTCCTCCAGCGTCAACGGCATCTTAGAAAAGATAATCAACTTGTGGTAGTCCTTGCCGTTCTCCAACTCAACCTCGATGAAACTGAGCCCATCATTGACTGACCGGAACCTAAACATCATGTCCATCTCTTCCCGCGAACAGAATCCTACATGCGAAAATTCCGACTCTAACATTCTCATTAGCCCCGCAAGCATCAAGAAGCTGTTGTCATAGCGTATGCGATAGGCCTTTTCTAAATCCACGATCCCGGTGTTTTCCGGAAAATAATGATAGTTTGGGGTTTCTTGCGCTATAAGGGCATAGCGGAGGATTTCTTCGCCCCTCCTTTCCATGAAATTATGCCACTCGTTTCCATCCTCAAAAACATGATGGTCGTTAGTGCTCGAAACAGGTACGGGGATGATATAGCCATACGCCTCTGCCTCTCTCCACCCAACGGGCATCGGATTCCGTATGGAATCCGCAGGCCAGGATACTTGTTCAGTAGTATTTTTGGGGATCGTGCAAAGCCACCACGCGGCGACACCACGCGCAGCAACAGCTCCGAGAATGCATGTGATCAAAGCAATCCGAAACCACACTCGTCCCCCCTGCCTGTTCATGTATCGAATAAATGGGCGGCTTAGGCAGACCGCAATGCATATTCCCGTTCCTGTCAGACGCCCAAGTAGCGCTGCCATACTATTTCCAGGAGCAAACGGGCCGTATTGCCAGTAGGTATCCAATGGTCGTAATAATTCAAGCAACAGAACAACCAGCCAAAGCTTCCTTCCCCAACTGCGTCGAATGAACAACCCGACACACAGAGGGATGATTAATAAGACAAATTCCACACAGATTACGACGCTCAACAAAGCAAGTATCCATAAAGGGAGAACTATCTTCATCTCCGGAAGGTATCGAAACACTGCTGCATACCTCGCCATGGAACCCACCAGTATTCCTATAACCCATATTTTAAAAAGTGGATCGCCCACCCCTTTCAGCCTCGAAGAAGTTTTCATATTCTTACCGCTCCCCTGCACTCAGGATAACCGGAACAACCCCAAAATTGTTTTCCGGCATTCTCACCGTTTCTTGCGGTGCGCAACACCATAGGCTTGTCACAGTTCGGGCAAGTGGGAATCTGCTCCATCGAACCATCGGCCTTTTTGCGACCCCGCTCGGCGAGGCGGGCGGTGGCAAGTTGCTCGCTATAACCGCCTTCCTCGACAAACTGCGCTTCCAATGCAGCAATCTGCTGATCGAGTAGATAGTTGGTCTGGTTGATTAGGCTGATGAGTGCGTTTGCCCGAATCTCCGGATTTTCGTGATCGAGCCATTTGGCATATAGCGCATAGCGCTCCTGATCCGACAGATCGGTCAGATCAGACCGACCTGACTGATCGTGCTTGAACTGCTTCGGCACATGACGGACGGCAAGTGCCTCGGGGCTGCCCGGCTCCCATTGCTCAAGATGGCGATGGCGCAGGAAGTCTTCGTAGTCGAGCAAGAGCTCCTCAAGGCTGGAACGCGCAACATTCACCAAACGCAATTCCGTTTGACTCGAGGTAGCAGAGGCGCGACTTCCTTCGGCAATGTTTTGCCGCCCGCTCCGTGCCGCCTGAACCATCTGATCGACCGTACGCGAGCGGAAATCAATAAACTTTTCGCAAAACCAAACGGTGGCATCATAGATGAGTGTCGACGTCTGGAAGGACGCCAACCTTCGAAACCCTCCGCTTGGTCGCAGTTTACCCACGCACTACTTCTTTTTTTGCAATTGCTGTGCGCCGCCGAGCTCGGCAAATCCGGTTTTTTCCAGATCGGTCCAGAGCGTGCCGTCGCCGGCATGGATAATGTTGAGCTTCATGCGCGGATTCAGCGTGTCGGCAAAGCGCCACTGCGCATAGGCAACGGGATCGCCGAAAGCCGCGGTTTTGAGCTGCAGTCCGTTGGCTTTTTCGCCATCCACCTTTTCAATGGCGGTGGCCTTGGCTTGTCCGAGCACGCGCACCCGATCGGCGGCAATTGCCGCGGTCTTCTTCTTGATTTCAGCCGCCTTCTTCAGCGTCTCGGCCTGAATCTGGGCCACCTGCTTTTCGAGGTCGGCGGCAATCTCGGCCTTGATTTTTTCCGTTTCCTGCATCACCTGCTCGCCGCGCTGCTTGATGAGCGAGAGCTCGGTGTTCAGTTCGGCTTCCTTGCGGGCGGTGTTCTGCCGCTCCTTGTTGGTGAGGTCCTGCTCGACCGCGATACTGGCCTGCTGGATCGGGGCACGGATTTCGTCGGGCACTTCCACGTGGCGGATGAGTGCGTTGTAGACCTTGATGTCCTTCCCGCCCAGCGTGGTCTCCAGCGCAACGGTCAGGTCATCCTGAAATTTTTCACGGCCTTCGCCCACGATGAAGTCCTTGGCACGGTATTCGGATCCCTTGTTGCGCGAGATGGAGGTGATCTGCGGCATGATGATCTTGTCAACGACCGCCGGCAGATCGCCGTAGCGCCGGTAAATACCGGCAATATCACGGGGATCCAGCTCAAACTCGACGGTCATATCGAGACTGATCTGGAAGCCGTCGCGCGAGGGGAAGCTGACGAGCTCCATCAGATTCATCTCACCTTCTTCCAGCGAAGCGGGTGCCATATCGGCCAGCGGTCGGCCGGCTTCGAACTCCACCCGCCGCCCGCGCCGGGACTGCTGCGGAGCAAAGGAAGAGGCCCGTTTGCTGAAATAGTCTGCGCGCTTGGCTTCCTGCTTCTGAAGCACGTTGGCCTGCAGTACGTTCAAGGCCTGGTTCTGCCCAAGTTGCCGCGCCTTCGTAACGACCCTGCTGCCGCCTTCGCCCAGCAGCGAAACCTGGTTGATCCCGATTTCGAGCACGTCCACCTTGTATTCCTTCGCGTTGACATAATAGAGCCCCGGCTGCAGCACATCCTTGCGGACGCCCTTCTGCCGGTCGTTGGCAAACTGCCCGCTGGGCGCCTGCTCGCCGGAAAGCGAAGTGATGACCCCGGCATAACCGATGGGTATGCTGATCGCATCGGCAATCTCGATGTTGTAGCCATACGGATTCATGCGGTATTTTCCCGGCCCCAGCTCGCTGCGCCAGATTCCCTTCTGGCCCCGCTCGGCGATAAATTCGCCGGTGGGCAGCTTTTCTCCAACCTTCGACGTCACGATGCCGACCTTGCCGGGATCAATGA
>JABDQT010000322.1 GCA_013042165.1 Kiritimatiellales bacterium
GTCAAGGAGCAGGTGGATGCCGCGTTCCATACCGCGCGCAAGGGCACGACACCCAAGGCCGCGCTGAGTGCAAAGAAACCTCTGCCAAAAGCGCGCGAAGAATACCTGGGCACACCCGAAGACCGTACGCTCAGCATGCTCGAAGCGATGCGCGAAACCCTGAAAGCCCGACTTACTGCCGACAAGAAAACCACGCTGCTCGGGCAGGACATCGAGGATCCGAAGGGCGATGTCTTCGGCCTGACCCGCGGCCTCAGCCAAACCTTCCCTGAACAGGTTCACAATGCCGCGCTGGCGGAATGCACGATTCTCGGCGTTTCCACCGGGCAGGCGCTGGCGGGCGGACACCCCGTGGCCTTTATGCAGTTTTCGGACTTCCTGCCGGTGGCCTACAACCACATCCTTTCGGAGATCGGCGCCATGTACTGGCGCACCAATGGCCAGTGGGAATCCCCCGTCTTGATCATGTCGATCGCGGGTGGCTACCGCCCGGGCCTCGGCCCCTATCATGCGCAGACGATGGAATCGATCTGTGCGCATGTGCCGGGTGTCGACGTCTTCATGCCCTCGACCGCCGCCGATGCCGCCGGACTGCTCAACGCCATTGCGGAATCCGGCCGCCCGTCGGTCTTCCTCTTCCCGAAGAGCCTCATCAACGACCGCTCGAACACCACCTCGGCCGATGTGGAAAAGCAGTATGTTCCGATCGGCAAGGCGCGTATTACCCGCGCCGGACAGGACATCACGCTCGTCAGCTATGGCGGCGCAATGCCCGTATGCGAGCGCACCGCCGAAGCCCTTGCGGAAATCGGAGTCAACGCCGAAGTCATCGACCTGCGCACCGTCTTTCCGTGGGACGAAGAAACCGTGCTGGCCTCGGCGAAGAAAACCGGAAAACTCATCGTAGTCCACGAAGACAACCAGACCGCCGGCATGGGCGGCGAGATTGCCGCCACCATTGCCGAGCGGGCCGGAAACGAAGTGCAGGTGGCGCGCGTCACGCGCCCCGACACCTACATTCCGTACGATTTCTCCTGCCAGATCGAGGTCCTGCCTTCCTTTAAGCGCACGCTCGAAAAATGCTGCGAGCTGCTTGATATCGATCTTCATTGGGAGAAGCCGGTTGAAGAGGAAGCCGGAAGCGTCACAGTCAAGGCCATTGGCTCCAGCCCGTCCGACGAAACCATCACCGTGGCCAGCCTGCTCGTCAGCGCCGGCGAAACAATCGCCGAAGGCGACCTGATTGCCTCCGTCGAAGCCGACAAGGCCTCGATGGATATCACTTCGCCGGTCGCCGGCACCATTGCCGAAGTCCTCGTGGCCGAAGGCGATGTCCTGACCGTCGGCACCCCGATGCTCAAGATTGCGTCCGATGAAGCGGCACAGCTCAAGCCGCTCACGAAGGAAGATCCCGGCACCCCGATCATGGAAAAAAGACGGGAATCCGCCCCCTCTTCCTCTCACTCCCTCACCCCAACGGTTGAGGTGAAACCGATATATATTTCCAACATCACCACCGTGCTCGGGTCGCGCCATCTCACCAATGACGAGTTGCTGCAGGGGCATGGCGAATGGGATTCCGACGCGATCCGAAAGCGTACCGGCATTGAAAACCGCTACTGGATCGACGGCGACGAAAACGTGCTGACGCTCGCCGTCAAGGCCACGAAGGATCTGCTGGAGAAGGAACAACTGCAGATTTCCGATATCGGGGCCATCATCTGCTCCACCGGCACACCGCTCTATATGACGCCGTCGCTCGCATGCCGTGTTTTGCATGCGCTCAGCCCCGAAAAGGGCGAGGTACTGATGCAGGCACACGATGTCAATGCCGCCTGCTCGGGATACATGTATGCCATGCAATCCGCCTTCGACTTCCTGACCAACGCTCCGGATAAAAAGGTGATCGTGATTACGGCCGAGACCCTTTCGCCAATGGTCAACCACGACGACCAGAAAACAATGGCGCTCTTTGGTGATGCCGCCACCGCCTCGCTGGTGAGCTGCGAGCCGCGCCCGGGCAATGTCGGCGTAAAACTCAACCGCCCCTTCCTCTCCGCCACCGGTGTCGAGGACAAGGTGCTGTATGTCCCCAACATGGGCAGCGGCGAAGTGATCGAGATGGAAGGCCTGACCGTCTTCAAGCTGGCCGTGCGCAAGATGATCGACATGCTCGACAATGCCTGCAAGGAGCGCGGCATCACGGTAGAGGACCTTTCCTATATCGTGCCGCATCAGGCCAACGAACGCATCATCGAGGCGATCCGGAAAACCATCCATTGCCCGCCGGAAAAAATGTTCAATCACATTCGGAAATACGGCAACACATCGTCAAACACGATTCCGATCGCGCTGTGCGAACTGGTTCCAACCGTGGGCAGCGACACGCTCATCGGCCTCACCGCCTTCGGCGGCGGCTTCACCTTCGGTGCAGCCGTCATCGAGAAGGTGTAGATCTCCCGGCCCTCAGGGCCGGGATTTTGCGTAAGTCAGTTTTTTGACCAGGGCGTCCCCTTTCTGAATAAATCCAGTCGGTGTTTGAAGCCAGCTAGCTCACCCACCCCCCAGGAACCACGACTCTTGGCTTTCTTAAGCGCCTTTTCCTGATTCTCGACCGCCAGATCGAACTGACCATTGCGGGCATATGCGCACGCAAGGGCATCGAGCGTCCAGTCTTCTTCACCTTCCAACTCCACGGCTTTAAGTCCGAACTTGACCGCCTTCTCACCATCATTCAGCGGGGCATTCCTGTTTGTAGAAAAGAACAAAGCCATCAAGTTGTAGCCTCGGCCGGAACCTGCATCGGCAACTTTATCCATCCACTCTTCCGCCAAGGCATAATTACTGAGCCTTTTGTTGCGCAGATAAAGTTTTCCAATATTGAGCGCGGCGGATGCCGTTGGATTTTCATCATACGCCTCTTTAAACAACTCCAACGCTTTTGCGGGATTTCTATCAACCCCATCCCCCTTTAGATACCTGGTTGCTTCTGCTACCAATGGGTCGACTCGCGTGTTTCGAGAACTTCCAGCAAATGTTGCGCTTTTGCGGGCGATTGGTTCTTCAATCCACGTAACACGCCTATTCAGACTGGAAGGTAGACAGAACTCGCGGATAACCGGAGTACCTGCCACCGCCGGTCCCGTAATTCGAAACCAAATTCCTGTTAACTTATCCTCCCGCACTTTTTTCTTCGATACATCAGTATAGGTCTCCGAATTGCCGTACCCATCTGTTTCGATGTACACCTCCTGGACCTCCTCAAACAACTCCCATAAATGTTCCGGATCGGTTTGAACGGTTTCTTTTCCATTGATGGGCAGGGAAGTAATTTTTACTTTCCCGGCAACGCAGCTTTCGCTATCCGGATTTCCATTAAATCCTTGTTCCTCGATATACAAGCGATAGTCTATCTCCAGATCCTCAAAGGCAAAACCGGTGTTATTGTTGAGCGATATCGTGTAAAAAATGTCTGTGCCATCCGACTCTGTGCCCTTCATTCTCTTTTGTGCAGATATGCGCAATTTGGTCTTGGATTGAAACAAATCCGCCACAGCCCAGTTTTTGATAAAAGCCTGATCTTTTTCACAAAAAATATCGGGCTGAACCCAAATCTTTCGTCGATTACTTTTCTCAATCTGTACC
>JABDQT010000323.1 GCA_013042165.1 Kiritimatiellales bacterium
AGGTAGGAGAGGCCTTTGCTGGCCTTATTCCTGTAGACCACTTCCAACACTTCAACGTCTAACCCCAGATGGACGCAGAGCGCTTTGGACTGGTTGACGTGCCCCGGCTTGCCGTCACTGATGATCAACGCGCATTTCATAGTTCTGCCTTGGACAGCCCCCAGCGGTTATGCATCCAGAACCATTGTTCCGGATATTGAAGAATCATTTTTTCGAGCAGCGCCTGATGCAGGCGGGTCAGTTCCTGCACCTGCTCCTCCATGGGTTTTCCGTTGTCCTCCCACGGAATCGGGTCGCAGAGAATCAGGCGGTGTTTGTGCGGTGCGGTTTTCACCAGAAAGACCGGTTGAACGGGTACGCCGAACCGGATCTGGAGTAGGGCGGGAGAACCGCCGGTCGGCGCAGGATGCCCGAAGAAATCCATCATGAAGCCACCGCCGCTGGGCTTTAGTTTTTGATCCAGCAGCAAGGCGCAGATTTCGCCCTTCTTGACCGCTTTCATGATATGCATCAATGCGTTCTTCTTGTAGTAGACCTGCATGCCGAATCGTTTGCGCAGCGGAAAGATGATTTTTCGTTCAAGCAGTTGGTTATCGGTCTTGCGCGCGATCACATGCAGCTGTTCCGGGAGCTTCAGGCCGGCATACTGAGGCAGGAGTTCCCAGTTGCCCAGATGTCCTGTAATCACGAGCATGCCCGTCTTGAGCGAAGCCTTTCTCTGCTCGAAGGCTTCCCATCCTTCGACCTCCACATGATCCAGCAGCTGCTCATCGGAAACGCGTCCGGTCATGATCAGGTTGTTGAGGGCCAGTGAATCGGCAATATTGAGATAGGCTTTTTTAGCCAGTTGCCGGCGCTCTTTGTCCGTCATGTCGGGAAAAACAAGTTCCATGTTGCGCAGGGTGATTCTGCGCCGCCCGCGGGCAACGGCATACACCAGCAGCGCCAGTGTATTGAACAGGCCGTAGATCATGCGCTCGGGCATGATGCGGGTAATCCCCAGAAGCGATGCAACGAAGGCATATTCCACGTATTCCAATGTTGCTGTTTTTTTCACTGCGAACGATTCTCCAGAACTGATTCCGCCGTCACACCGGCCACAAAACACCTGTTTTCACGAAATGTACGGGCTATGCATACCTTAGCTTGCGGAAGCAGGTCAACCTGCGACACCGATACAAATGCCCTGAGACACGCGGGATTTAAGCAGATTTTTAGTTTATATCCGGTCGGGCTTGCGTTGGACGGATGGCCTTGGTTATCTTTGCGGCTCTTCCCACCGGGAAAGCGATGGCAGCAGGATACAGAACACGATAGCCTGCGTTTGAAGGGCAATACGAAATACGAAGTACGCACTCATATGGCATACGAAGTTTTAGCACGAAAATGGCGCCCGCAGCAGTTTGAGGATGTGGTCGGCCAAGAGCATGTCACCAAAACGCTCACCAATGCGATCAATACCGGCCGTGTGGCGCATGCCTATATTTTCGTGGGCTCCCGCGGTATCGGTAAAACCACGTCGGCGCGCATCCTCGCCAAGGCGCTAAACTGCGAAAAAGGATCCACCCCGCATCCATGCGATGTATGCGATTCCTGTAAAGAGGTGATGGCCGGCAACAGCCTGGATGTCATCGAGATCGACGGCGCCTCCAACAACGGGGTCGATCAGGTGCGTGACCTGCGCGACAACGCCCGCTATGCACCGGCCCGCGGCCCCTACAAGATCTATATTATTGATGAAGTGCACATGCTTTCAACGCAGGCATTCAACGCGCTGCTCAAGACGCTCGAAGAACCGCCCCAACATGTGAAGTTTATCTTTGCGACCACCGACGTGCACAAGGTTCTGCCGACCATACTGTCCCGCTGCCAGCGGTTCGACCTCCGCCGCATATCGGTGCAGGATATTGTCGGCCGTCTGCGCAAGGGTTGCGAGGAAGAGGGCATCACCATTTCCGAGGATGCGCTGCTGGCCATTGCACGCGGGGCCGAAGGCGGTTTGCGCGATGCCGAATCCGCGCTGGATCAGATTATTTCGTTCCGCGGCAAGGAAATCGAGGAAGAGGACGTCTTGATGGTCTTCGGCCTGGTGGCACGCCATATCCTTGAAAACCTGACCGTCGCCATCCTGCAGTCGGATGTCGCCACCATCATTCAGATCGTCTCCGAGATGGATCGGGCGGGCAAGGACCTGCAACGGATCGTGATGGAGCTGCTGGAAAGTTTCCGCAACCTGCTGGTGGTGCTTTATGCCGCAAAGGGTGCTTCGGCACTTGAACTGCCTGAGTCGCAGCTTCAGTTCTATCAGGCGCAGGCGTCCGAGGTTGAAGCCGGCCGCGTGCTGAGCATCATTGATGCCCTGATTGAAACCGATGGACGCATGCGCTATGCGCTTTCACCAAAGACTCTTCTTGAAACCGGCTTGATCCGATGCTCACGGGCCGCCGAAACGGCCTCCATCAACGAGCTGCTCAAACAGGTGGCCGAACTAAAAAAAAACTTTAAATCCGGCGCACCAGTAGCAGCGGGTGTCGCGGAAGCCGCTCCGTCCGGATACCGTGCCGTCCCGCAAAAAAAAAAGCCGATCCAATCCGGTGAAATAGATATCCTGTTGGCCAAGTGGAACGAAATAGTCTCGCAGGTCGGAAAGGCCGACCCATTGTCCAAGCGCTACCTTCTCGATACAGCACCCCTGCGCGTGAACGAAACCCAGCTGGTCGTTGGATATGATCCCGAATTCGCCGATGAAGAGCTTTCGCGTTTCGACGACTCGCGTGCAAAGCTGGCGCTGGGACGGGCCGCGGAACGACACCTCGGCCGGCTGCTCTCCATATCGTTTGAGCCGCTAAAACCCGATGACCGCCGGCCGTTGCCGGCGGACAAGCCGGTAAATAAAAATAATCCCGAGCAGAAAAACGAACTGACCGGCATCAAGAAATGGTATGCCAATCCCGTTGTGAAAACCGTCGTGGAAGCCTTTAATGGAGAGATTACTGACATCAGGGAGTAGAGGAAGTTAATAGGCATCAGGCACTAGGCAATAGGGCCGAGCACGTACTACTTAAATCTTAACACTTAAACCGTAATACTGGGAATCAATATGAACATGATGAAAATGATGAAGCAGGCCGCAAGCCTTCAGAAAAACATGAAAAAGAAACAGGCACAGCTGGCTAAGACCGAGGTGCAGTTTTCCGCCGGTGGCGGGATGGTTACGGCCGTAGCCACCTGCGACATGAAGGTGAAGAGTATCAAAATCAGCCCCGAGGCGATTGATTCCTCGAACGTAAAGACGCTTGAAAAACTCGTGCTGACGGCGGTTGATGGAGCGCTCAAATCCGCTCAGGAAACGATGTCCAAGGAGATGGGGGAGCTGACCAGCGGCATGGGACTTCCGGCCGGAATGGATCTACCGTTTTAGCTGTAGGCGCGGTCGGTGATCCCGGCACAATATTGCAATGAATCATCTTATTCCACTCGACAACCTTGTTGCGGCGCTGAACCGGCTCCCGGGTATCGGCAGACGTACAGC
>JABDQT010000324.1 GCA_013042165.1 Kiritimatiellales bacterium
GCATTCAGGTTCATACCGAGCAGGATGCCCGTGAGAATCGCCGATCCGTCCTTCCAGGTCGGCGCACGTTTGATCAGCTTGTTCCAGCCCTCCTCGAACACCACGCACGAGATGGTGGTCAGCAGCAACACGTTGAGTGCGGCCAGACCGAAGAACCAGATGCCGGCCAGACAGGCGGGCAGCATGGCCCCCACCACAATGAACATGATGCGGGAAATCGATTGTTTGTCCCGCATATGGGGGGAATTACTGACAACCAACCGGGCGGGATCCGGTAGTCGTACGGCTGGAGTTGTTTCTGAATCCGACATAATACGTATCCTAGCTCTTTTTCCTTAATCCGGCCTGAATCTCGACCTTGGCCCGCTTGAAGTGCTGATTGAGCGGTCGGTGAGAGGGGCATACATAGCTGCAAGAACCGCATTCGATGCAGGCCATGACATTCAGTTTTTCGGCCCAATCGAATCGCTTGTTTTCCACCGCCTGACTGATGGTCGCCGGCAGAATCTGCATCGGGCAGCAATCCACGCAGCGCCCGCAGCGAATGCAGGGCTCGGAGGTGTACAGCGAAACCTCGTCGGCCGCAATCAGCAGAACCCCGGAGGTGTTTTTCATTACGGTTACATCCAGCGAGCTCTGGGCAATGCCCATCATGGGCCCGCCCAGCAGCAGCTTGGCCGGCTGCTCGCTGATGCCGCCCGCAAGCTCCAGCACCTTGGCAACCGGAGTCCCGATGCGCAACCGCCAGTTGCCGGGATTGACGACCGGCTTGCCGGTCACGGTCGCCACCCGTTCGATGGAAGGCAATCCCTTTACCACCGCTTCGGCAATCGCAATGACCGTGGCAATATTCTGAACCACGCACCCGACATCCATCGGCAGTTTACCGATCGGCACTTCACGGCCCGTGATGGCATAGATCAGCTGTCGTTCGGCTCCCTGGGGATAGTTGACCGGCAACGACTGCACCGTGATGTTATATTTACCCGCCACGCTTTCGAGTTTTTCAATGGCATCGGGTTTATTTTCCTCAATGCCGATCACCGCACTTTTCAAGCCGAGAATACGCGCACTGATCGCGGCTCCAAGCACCACCTCCTCCGCATGCTCGAGCATCAGGCGGTGATCCGCGGTCAGATAGGGCTCACACTCGGCCCCATTGAGAATCAGGGTATCAATCGTTTTGTCTTCGGGCGGTGACAGTTTTACGTGGGTCGGGAATCCCGCGCCCCCCATTCCGACGATGCCGGCGTCGCAGATCCGCTGCCTCAGCCCGGCAGGGTCGGCGTTCATCCAATCCGCAATCGGCTCAAAGGGACTCTCCCACGCATCCTCTCCATCCGCGGCAATCTCGATGGCCGGCACGCTGATGCCGGTCGGGCCGGGGCACTTGTCGATCGACTTGATGGTGCCGCTCGTTGGTGCATGCAGCGGAACCGAAACAAAGCCGGAGGCTTTGGCCAGCAGCGTCCCCTTCTTGACCGTATCGCCCTTCTTGACGACCAGTTCCGGCGGGGCACCGATGTTCTGGTGCATGATGACCTTATAGCTCTCCAGCAGCGGGGCCTGCTGGATCGGCTTCGACGCAGAAAGCGCCTTACTGTCATTCGGGTGCACGCCCCCTTTGAATTTACGCGGCTTGTCGCTCATTTCGAAACTCCTTCATACGCGCCGGCGGCATGCAGGGATGCGTTGCGCAACGCCGTGGTCGGACAGGCGGCGGCCTCGACAACCTCGGGCGGCGGCGGATTTTCATAATTGGTACGGACCAGGAATCCATCGACTTCCATCTGTCCCTCTTCGGACACCTTGACGCATTTACGGCACGCGATGCAGGCGGTCTTGCAATAGGTACGTTTGGCGGCGCCCTTTTCCGGCGAGTTGCAATAGACATGGGTTTCAATCGAGGCCGGAACCATGATGATCAGGTTTTTCGGGCAGGTCGCGACGCAGTTTTCGCAGCCCACGCACAGGTCGGGATGAACCACCGCCAGGGCATCGCGTATTTCGATGGCGCCGAACGGACATGCTTCGGCGCAGCTGCCGAACCCAATGCAGCCATGGTCGCACCCTTTGGCACCGCCGGCGACCAGCACCGCCGAACGGCAATCGCGTATGCCGTTGTAGAGCGACCGCTCCGTATGGCTCGCATCGCCGCTGCATCGGACCACCGCCACCCTCTTTTCCTTTTCCTCGGCCACGATGCCCAGATAGTCGGCAATGTTGGTGATATCCACCGGAGCACATACAGGACATTGGCCGGGTGTTGCCTTCTCGGCCACCACCGCCTTGGCAAAGTCGGCGCAGCCGGCATAGCCGCAACCGCCGCAATTCGCCCCGGGCAGCAGTTCCTCGACCTTTTCTATCCGCTCATCGATTTCGACCGCAAAAACCTTCGCTACAATGCCGATCACCACGCCCAGTACGATGCCGATGACGCCGGTGGAAATAATTGCTATCCATGCAATGCTCATAAAACCGTTCCCTTAAACCAAACCGGAAAAACCCATGAAGGCCATGGCGAGAATGCCGGCCGTGACCAGTGAAATTGCCGTGCCTTCGAACGCCTTGGGAACCGTGGCCAGATCGAGCTTTTCCCGCAGGCTGGAGAACAGGATCAACGCCAGGGCAAAACCAATAGCGGAGCAGAACCCATAGATCGTCGCACCGTACCACGTGGACTGGATGGAATCGGGTGCGGCCTTGGCATTGAGCACCACGCAACCGAGTACGGCGCAGTTTGTGGTAATCAGCGGCAGAAAAATTCCCAGACTTTCATACAGCTTGGCACTGAGCTTTTGCAGCATGATTTCGACGAGCTGCACAAGCGACGCAATCACCACAATGAAGACCAGCGTCTGCAGGAACTCGAGCTTCATGGGAACCAGTAGAAACTTGTTGATCAGCGAAACGACCAGCGATGCCAGTGTCATCACGAAGATTACAGCCCCCGACATGCCCAGAGCGGTATCCAGCTTCTTCGAGACGCCAAGAAATGGACAAATCCCCAGAAACTTCGCCAATACGAAGTTGTTCACCAGAATTGCCCCGACGGTAATTACGAGAAATTCACTCAACATGATGAAGCACACCCTCCCGGCTCGTTTAGAGCACTAACAAAACAGACATCATACCCATGCGAAAACGATTCGCAACCCTCTTCCTGAGGGCCTCTTTATTTAGAGTCAGTTTCAATAACGCATATACGCCTGTTGTCCCGCGAAACGAATTCAGTCGGCTGTATTTGCCAACATATGCCCCGTAGGCTATCGTTTTTCGCATGATTAAGATCCTGGACTACCCAACACTGGAAGCACTGCTCAGCAGCGCAGAGGGGGTTTTACGGAGCATTCTTCCCACATCGGGAAACCTGATGCTCAGCGGCGGCAGCACGCCGTATGTCCTCTACAACCGCCTCGCGGCCCGGCCGTGTCCGGTGCATACCGACCGCCGGCTGTTCCTGAGCGACGAACGAATGGTGCCGTTCCGGTCCGATCATAACAATGCCCACAATCTCGAACCGATGTTGCAGGCCCTGGATTGCACGGATCGCTTTATCCGCGTGGACACATCGTTGCCTGCGCAGGAAGCCGCTGAAAAGTTCGAGACATGCCTGCAGCCCATGAAGGCCGTGGATGTCGGTTTTCTCGGCATGGGCACCGATGGACACACCGCCGGATTCTTCACACGCGAACAGGCCCAGATGAAAAGCGGGGCGCTCACGCTCTGCACCCGGCGTCCGGACGGTATGCAGGGCGTCAGCGTGACCCCGGCATTTTTTCAAAAGGTGCGGAAAATCATCCTGCTCGTTACCGGAGAATCCAAACGGGCGATCATCAACACCC
>JABDQT010000325.1 GCA_013042165.1 Kiritimatiellales bacterium
ATGCTCACCTATGCACAGGGTGTCGAGGTCACCGGTGACACATTGAAGGTCAACAAGGTCACGGAAGGCGGCTACGAAATCTGGGACATCGACAAACCCGCCGCCCTGACCGTGGTCAAGGAAGCGAATGAGCTGCGTATGCCGTCGCTCAAGAAAAAGATGGCCGCCAAGAAGGCCGAGATCCCGACCTGGGGCTTCGACGAACTTGAGCCGCGTGAAGACTATATCGGCCTCGCCGGGTCACCCACCAAGGTGAGCAAGGTATTTGCGCCGCCGGTCAAACTGAACAAGGAAATTCTCTCCGGCGAACCGGCCGAAATGATTACGGAACTGATCGGAAAACTGAAGGAGCAGCACGTACTATGAGCACGACCAAGGAACTTTGGGTATATGCGGAGCAACGCGATGGCAAACTGGCCGGCGTGGTGCAGGAACTTCTCAGCCAGGGGCAGGTACTCTGCGAAAAATCAGGCTTTACACTCGCGGCCGTGTTGCCTTCCGCCAACGGCGCGGAACTCTGCCAGGAACTCTACAACTTCGGTGCCAAAAAGGTTTACACCATCGACGATCCGAAACTGGCCGACTACCAGAACGACTACTATTCCCGTGCGGTCGCCCAGTTAATCAACGAGAAGAAGCCGGAAATCGTGCTCTACGGCGCCACCACCATCGGCCGCAGCCTTGCGCCGACCGTCGCCGTAATGGTTGATGCCGGACTCACTGCCGACTGCACGGAACTCGACTTTGATGTGGAAGCCGGCAACCTGTTGCAGACGCGTCCGGCATTCGGCGGCAATATCATGGCCACCATCATCTGCCCCGACCACCGGCCGCAAATGTCGACCGTTCGCTCCAATGTCTTCAAGAAGACCAAGCTCTCGGACAACGAGCAGGGGGAACAGGTTTCTTATGCCGTCGATCTATCCGGCGTGCCGGAGCGCATGCGCCGTCTGGAATCCGTTCATGAAGCGGACGACAACAGCATCGATCTTAACGCCGCGCAGTTTATCGTTTCCGGCGGACGCGGGGTCGGGAAACCGGAAAACTTCAAGGTCATCTACGACTTCGCCTCTGAAATGGGCGCGGCGGTCGGTGCCTCGCGCGCCACGGTGGATGCCGGCTGGATTTCGCACCACCACCAGGTGGGGCAGACCGGCAAGACCGTATGCCCGGTGGTCTATATTGCCTGCGGCATCTCCGGCGCCATTCAGCATCTGGCCGGTATGCAGAGTTCCGATATGATTATTGCGATCAACAAGGATCCCGATGCGCCGATCTTCGATGTGGCCGACTTTGGCCTGATCGGGGACCTGCATGAAATCGTGCCGGAATTCCAGAAGCAGATCGCTGCGGCAAAAGCCTGAGTTGATCGGGTGGTGTAAGGGTATTTCATTCGTTGCGAACACGTTTGATCCGAGGTGGGCGTTCCTGTAGCGTTCACGACCATTAAACAATCGCAACCAAAAGGAATCTGAAATGGAAAATGTTGTAATCATCGGAGCCGGGGCCGCCGGACTGACGGCCGCAATTTATACGGCACGGGCCAACCTGGAGCCGCTCGTCATCGAGGGCATGCAGCCGGGTGGTCAGTTGACTACTACCACGGAGGTCGAGAACTATCCGGGATTTCCGGAGGGGATCGACGGCACCGAAATGATGGACAAGTTCAAGGCGCAGGCGGCGCGGTTCGGTACCAAGTTTCTGGAATATGATGCGGTCGCAAAAGCCGACTTGTCCCAACGGCCCTTCAAGCTGGAGATGATGGCCGGTGATCCGATCGAGGCGAAGACCCTCATCATCGCCACCGGTGCAACGGCCAAGTATCTCGGGCTCGAATCCGAGCAGAAGTTTCTCGGCCGTGGCGTGACGGCCTGCGCCACGTGCGACGGCGCCTTCTACAAAGATATGCCGGTCGTCGTGATCGGCGGCGGCGATACGGCCTGCGAAGAAGCCATCTTCCTGACTAAGTTTGCTTCCAAGGTCACGCTGATCCATCGTCGTGACGAGCTGCGTGCCTCCAAGATCATGGCCGACCGCGCCATCAACCACGAAAAGATCGAGATTGCCTGGGATACGGTGGTTGAAGAGGTGCTGGGCGACGATTCCGGCGTGACGGGCGTGCGGGTAAAGAATGTCAAGAGCGGCGAAATTTCAGAGATTGAGTGCAAGGGCTATTTTTCGGCAATCGGCCATAAGCCGAACACGGAAGCATTCGCCGACCAGCTGGAAACCGACGAGGTCGGCTATCTGATCGCCAACGGCGTTAAGACCAGCATCGAGGGGGTCTATGCGGCCGGCGATGTTTCGGACGCGATTTATCGCCAGGCGGTCACCGCCGCCGGCACCGGATGCGCCGCGGCGCTTGAAGCCGAACGCTTTCTGGAAGCGCAGGAATAAGGGATTTACTCGTCCATCCTCCTCGTCCTTCGTGATCGGACATTCGAGGACGAGATCGAGAGACGAGGATGAGTAGGATTATTGGGGTTAATCAACTAGGAGAAAACAATGGCAGGATCAATTGATTGGGGTATCAGCGAAGACCAGCAGGAGATCATTAATCTGATCGACGATTTCGGCAAAGAGCGCATCGTTCCGGTTCGCGCCGAGCTCGACGAAAAAGGAATCTTCCCGGCGGATCTGTTGAATGA
>JABDQT010000006.1 GCA_013042165.1 Kiritimatiellales bacterium
ATCGTTTCCGGATCGGGCGATGTCGGAACGGCAGCAGCCACCGACACGGCCGAAGCACTGACACAAGCCCTTGTAGTTTCGGGTTTCGAAGGCGAGCTGGAACAGGCCGGTCAGATCGGTAAGGAGATGCTCAAGGCTGAAATTATGGAATGGCACAAGGCCGGACGCGAAGCGGGCGTCGACTACCCGGAAGTCGAGATCAGCAAGGTCTGGAGTAAAATCATCGAAATCCTGTGCAACACCGAGGCCCTGAGACGTAAAACCAGCAACATGGATCAACTGCGCCGGCTGGCGCTGGAATATGAGTGCCGCGTGAATCCGGTCTTTCCGATGCCCGACAGCCGCAAAACGCTCCTTCAGCTGAAGGAGCGCGGACTTGCGCTCGGCATTGTCTCCAATGCCCAGTTCTATACACCGCTGCTCTTTTCGGCTTTTTTCGGTCAGGCTGTGAATGAGCTAGGATTTGATTCCGAATGCTGTATCTGGTCCTATAAGGAGCTGAAGGCAAAACCCGCCGCCGACCTTTTCCCGAAAGCCGGTAAATTTCTCAAGGCGAATCACGGGATTGACCTGTCCGAGACCGTCTATGTCGGCAATGACATGCTTAATGATATATATACCGCCCGTCAGGCCGGATGTAAAACAGTGCTCTTTGCCGGCGACAAGCGCTCTTTGAGGTTGAGGGAAAACGATCCACGCTGTATCGGTCTCAAACCCGATGCCACAATCACGGAACTTTCCCAGCTCGTGGAAATTATCTGACCGGGGCATTTAACGCATTGGATCGTTTGTGTCTTTTCATTGGCTCACAGAGCCAACTCTACAACAGCGCATTGGTGTAGTGTCGGATCTGCGATCCGAAAAAATGCTTTCTTCCTTCGCAGTTGAAATAGTTCAGCAACAAATCAAACAGGCTAAAGCGTGATAATATCTGATATAAACGGGAAAAGCACTTAGCAGCGCGCGGCAGAGTCCCTGCCGTTAAGAGCCCGCCTAACAGAAAATTCGTTGCTTTTCCTACATTCGTTGCCACTAAAATTTACGAAGTCGCACGCTGTGCGACCGGGCGGACAGCGTCCGCCCTTCCACAAAGGTGGATCGATTAACGGGGAACTGCGGCCTTAAGCTGATCGAATGCTTCGTCGGGCACGCGCAGCTGCCCGAAGCCGGTGCCCAGCTTGAGGTCGGGCGTGTTGGTGCCGTGGTAATCGGTTCCGCCGGTACAGATCAGGCCAAATTCTTTCGCCCACCCCGAAAACCGGGCCCTGTTCGCGGGATTGTGCTCGGCATAGTAGACTTCGATCCCCTTCAGACCATGCCCTGCGAGTTGCTTCACAAGATCCTTCAATTGTGCATCGGGCATGTAGATGGTGGCCGGATGCGCCAGCACCGATACCCCGCCGGCCTGATGGATCAGCCCAATGCATTCCTCGGCGGTGTAGCGATAGCGCTCGGCATAAGCGGGACGTCCTTTGGCGAGCAGCAGGTCAAAGGCTTTCTTGCGGGTTTTCACCAGGCCCTTCGCCACGAGCGCCTCGGCAAAGTGCGGACGACCGATGACATCCTCGCCCGCCTGATCTTCAACATCGCTCCATAACAGGACATAGCCGAGTTTGTTCAGCTTCTTCAGGATTTCCCGGTTCCGCTCCTCGCGCCCGGCGCGAACCTTTTCCATTTTTTCAAGCAGCACCGGGCAGGTGTGATCAATGAAATACCCCAGAATATGCATGGTTCCGCGCTCACATGCGGCGCTGAGCTCGATGCCCGGAACGGCCTCAACGGCGGTATCCTTCGCGGCCTCCAGCAGCGGTTCGATGCCCGCCACGGTATCATGATCGGTCAGTGCCAACGCCGTCAGGCCGCGTTGCTCGGCCAGTTCGAGCAGTTCAGATGGGGTATTGGTTCCATCGGAATAAATAGAATGTACATGCAGGTCGATCACATAAAAATCCAAACCAATTAGGGTCAATATAGGGTTCACATGCCCCACCGCCAAACATGTATTGAGTAAAACTGGATTTCCGCGGTTAAATTGGCTTTTCAAGGCTCGGTTCGATACCTATGTTATGGCCTCATTTTTCACCATTCTTGAATTAAGCGGAATAGCACACTATGGATTTCAACCTGATCGCCAATACTGTTCGTGGACTTTCAATGGACGCCGTGCAGGCGGCCAACTCGGGACACCCCGGCATGCCGATGGGCATGGCCGACGTGGCCACGGTGCTTTGGACGCAATACCTCAAGCACAATCCCGAAAACCCCCACTGGGCCAATCGCGACCGTTTTGTGCTGTCCGCCGGCCACGGCTCGATGCTGCAGTATGCCCTGCTCCACCTCGCCGGCTACGACCTGCCGATGCAGGAACTGATGGATTTTCGTCAATGGGGAAGCAAGACCCCCGGCCACCCCGAGTTCGGCCACACACCCGGCGTCGAAACCACCACCGGCCCGCTGGGTCAAGGATGCGCCAATGCCGTCGGCATGGCCATTGCCGAAAAAATGCAGCAGGCGCGCTATAACACCGACACCCATTCCCTTATCGACCACTACACCTACGTTATCGCATCCGAGGGTGAATTCGAGGAAGGCGTCTCGCACGAGGCGTTCTCGCTCGCCGGCAACCACGGTCTCGGCAAACTGATCGTCTTTTATGATCAGAACTTTATTTCCATCGAAGGCGATACGCACATGACCTACTCGGACGATGTGGCCATGCGCATGGAGGCCTACAATTGGCATGTGCAGGAAATCGACGGTCATGATACCGGCGCAATATCCGCCGCGATCAACGCCGCGCAGGTGGAAACGGAAAAGCCATCCGTCATCATCTGTAACACGAAGATCGGCTTCGGCTCGCCCAACAAGCAGGGATCGCATGATTGCCATGGCGCACCGCTCGGCGAAGAGGAAGTGCTGCTGACGAAGAAAAACCTCGGCATTCCCGAAGAAACGTTTTTCGTGCCGCAGGAGGTGCGGGATATCTTCGCCGCACGGCTTGCGGAACTGAAGCAGATGGAGGCCGACTGGAACGGCGTCTTCGACGCATGGAGCGCTGCGAATCCCGAGCTTGCCTCGGCATGGAGCATCGCCCTGCATGGCGACATTCCGAATCTTGACGGCAAGCTGCCCGAGTTTGAGGCCGGTGCCTCGTTGGCCACCCGCTCCGCCTCCGGGCAGACCATTCAGGTACTGGCTCAGGAGCTCCCCTTCCTTGTGGGCGGCTCCGCCGACCTGGCGCCGAGCAACAATACCTATATCAAGGACTCCGGCGATATCGGTAAAAATGCCTTCAAAGGACGAAACTTCCGCTTTGGGGTTCGCGAGCTGGCCATGGCCGGCATCATGAATGGTGTGCAGCTCCATGGCGGCTTCCGGATCTATGGCGGCACCTTCCTGGTCTTTGCAGACTACACCCGCCCCGCCGCGCGTCTCGCCGCACTGATGGGCCTGCCGGTCATCTATGTCTACACGCACGACAGCTTTTGCGTCGGCGAGGACGGCCCGACGCACCAGCCGATCGAAACCTGCGCCAGCCTGCGCATGATCCATAATATGACCGTAATACGGCCGGCCGATGCCACTGAGACAACGGAAGCATGGAAGGCCGCCCTCGCCAACACGTCCGGCCCTACCGCCCTGCTCTTCACGCGACAGAACCTGCCGGTGCTTGACCGCACAGTTTGCGCGGCGGCGGACAACCTGACGAAGGGCGCCTACACCCTCTGGCAGAGCGGAACAGGAAAACCAGATCTGATCATGATCGCTACCGGCTCCGAAGTGCATATTACCTTGAGTGCCGGACAACGGCTTGGCGCGGAGGACGTGAACGTACGCGTCGTCAGCATGCCGTCGTGGGAACTGTTCGAAAAGCAG
>JABDQT010000007.1 GCA_013042165.1 Kiritimatiellales bacterium
CTGCTTTGCTCTTTCCTCTTCATCGCTGATCTGCTGTTCGATCCCGGCGGCAATCAGCTGGGTCATCTCAAGGTTGTATGCGGCATTGCTGTAATTGCGGTCATAATCCAGGGCCAGGCGATAGAACCAGGCGGCCTGTCGGCAATAGCTGACCGCGGCTTGAGGATCGGCTTCGCGCAAACCTTCGGCCGCCTTCACCATGCAGTTGCCGAGGTTGTACCAGCACCGGCTGCGCATCGCATCAGTTTCAGCCATCGATGCGGCATATTCATACGAGACCATAGCCTCTTCAGGAACGTTGGCCCGATACTGCGCGTTGCCGAGATTATAATAGATCTCGGCCGAATCCGGCACCACCGCAGCCGCTTCCATATAGGCGTTGATCGCGTCGTCGAAGCGTTTTTCGGCATACGCCCGGTTGCCTTCCCGGAAGAGCTTCGCGGGACTCGCGGATGCCGCCCCCGCGATCAGCAGCAGGCAGGCCAGTAGACAGCTTCTCCTGCTCATCGCTTCCTCCAGCGGTTGGATGCGAGCAGCATAATGACGGCTCCGCCCAGAAAGAGATGAAACTTTTCTTCATAGCGCTCCATCACCTGAGCGTCTGTAGTGGAGCGTTGGGCATTTTCCATGATTTGACGATAGATGCTCGCGAGATCAAATGGCCCCTTGGCGACCTCGAAGTAGATCCCGTCCGCGGCAGCGGCGGACATTTTTCGCAGGGTTTCGGAGTGCAGCTTGGTCCAGACTTCCGTGTTGCCATCTTTCATGAATGAAAGAGCGCCCGTTTCCTCGTCTTCAAGCGCAATTCGACTGCCCCGTAGGCGATCCCCGATTCCGATTGCAATGAAGCGCACCCCGGCTGCATCCAGCTTTTTCACGGCGTCAATTTCATCAGGCCCCTGAATCAGGTCTTCACCGTCGGTAATCAGGATCAGATCCTGCACACCGGCACTTTCGGGATCGATCAGTTTGTCGACCGTGCGCTCGATGGCATGGGCGATCATGGTGCCACCCGCCGCAACACTCTCCGGCGAGGCCTGGCGCAGTGCCATTCGGAAATAATCGTAGTCGACCGTCAGCGGGCAGCGGATCTCGGCCGACCCGGCAAAGAGCACCAATCCCACGCGGTCGCCCGTCAGATTCTGCACGCAATCAAGTATGGCGATCTTGGCGTTTTCAAGTCGGTTGGGATGCAGATCCTCCGCCAGCATGCTGCGCGACACATCGAGCAGGAAAATGACATCCCGTCCGGATTCCTGCAGTTCCTGCTCCTGCAGGTTCCAGGCCGGTCGGGCGAGGGCAAGAATCAGCAACAGCATCGCCAGACAACTGCCGACTGCTTCACGCTTGCGACTGATGACGAGGGCTCCGGCCCCGAATGCGCGGATGGCCTGCTTGCGTCTGCCGGCTGCGAACAGAAAGAGTCCTGCCGCAAGCGGAACGAGCCACAGCCAAATCAATGCCGAGGGATTGTAGAAGTAGACCGGCATTAGGAGAGGGCCTCCTTGCTATTGCGTATTGCGTATTGCGTATTTCTATTCAGGTGTATGCGGCCCGTAGAACCGACGCTGCATCGGCGGATTGTCGTGTTGACTCGATGAGCCAAAACGAATCCCAAGGGGCAATACGCACTACGCAGTAAGTAATACGCAATCATGGAATCCTCCTCAGCCAGGTGGTGCTCAGCACGATATGACCAACGAGCAGCAGGAGTCCCGCGAACGCAAAGGGCTGGAAGACATCCTTGTAGACATGGTAGCGATCCGACTCGATCTCGGAGGTTTCCATGGCGTTGATCTCGGCGTAAACATCATGAAGCGAGGCGTCGTCGGTGGCGCGGCGATAAACCCCGCCTGTGACCTCCGCCATCTTCCGCAGAATGCGCTCCTGCACCAGCGACTCCTCTTCGATCTGCACCGGCCCTTCCGGGGTTTGAATGGTTTTCATGGCCGGCGGATCGCTGATGGCAATCGTATGAAGTCGGATGCCCCAGTGCTCGGCGAGCGCGGCACCTTCCATCGGCAGGTGGCGACCGCAGTTGTTGTTTCCGTCGGTCAGCAGAATGATCACCTTGCTCTTGATCGTATAGCCCTTGTCTTCTTCATCTTCGGCGGCATAGCGCTCCTCTGCCGTCTTCAGGCGGGCGGCGGCGAGTGCGACAGCATCGCCGAAAGCGGTACCATCCTCATTGGGGCGCGACTCGATCTGGAGATCGCGAAGGTAGAACAGGAGCGAGTTGTGGCTCAGCGTCAATGGGCAGATGGTGTCGGCATACCGCGCGAAGGTAATCAGCCCGATGAGGTCGTTCTGCCGCTCATCGACAAACCGCTCCACCACCTGCTTCGTCACTTCCATACGGCTCATGGAGGCCTCTTCGAACGGCATCGAAATATCCATCGAACTGGATATATCCACCACGAGCTCGATCGCGATTCCTTCCTTGGGGATGCCGTGGCTCATGTCTTTGATCTGTGGCCGGGCGGCGGCGAAAACAAGGGCCAGCAAGCAACAAAACTGCGACCAGAAGAGTGCGGGCATGAAGCGTTGGCGCGCTGTCCGGGGCACCTTCCTGAAGGCGGTAAGCGATGAAAAACGCAACGCCCTGCTATCGGCTTTGCGGAGATGATCGACGACCATTTTCAGCACCGGAAGGAGCAGCAGGAAGGCCCATGGAAAGGCTAGTCGCA
>JABDQT010000015.1 GCA_013042165.1 Kiritimatiellales bacterium
CTGCTTAATCTCGCGTCGAACAGTGGCGAGCACCTGAAATTCCTCATGCGCGAAATGATCGATATCGTCGGTTGCCCGGTCAACAAAGGGGTCGACGACCGCTTCCACATGACTAGCGAAGAGGTCATGCTGAAGAAAGCCTCTTAACGAAAAAGAGCGGGGTTACCGCTCTTTTCGCTGCTCCGGTATATGGATCCGTATCAGGTGGTCTCCTCACCTCGGCACATGACCACCTTGCCGGTACGAACCAGTTCGATAATGCGGAATTTGGCGATCATCTCCTCCAGCGCATCGATCTTGTCGGGATTCCCAACTACCTGCAGAATCATCGACTCCGGCGTGAGATCAACGGTCTTGCATCCATAGTGCTCCGCAATCTGAAGTGCTTCCGAACGCCCTTCACTGCCGACCGCGATCTTGATAAGCCCCATCTCCTTCATCACCGATTCATCGTAGGTATGGTCGATACAATGCAGCACATCGATCAGTTTCGAAAGCTGCTTGATGATCTGGTCCAATCCGCTCGGATCGCCGCTGCAGCTGATGGTCATTCTCGAAAAGTGCCCATCCACTGCCGGGGAAACCACCAGCGATTCAATATTGAAACCACGGCGGGCGAACACCTGCGCAATGCGTGCGAGCGCACCCGGTTTATTCGCAACATAGACGCTTAATGTGTGCATGGCTGTGTCTGAATTCGACATTGTAAATCTCCTTGATTAAGTGGAACCAGTCGGTTTTTCAAGCTTCATGCTGGGGGGCTCGATCAGCATATCCTCGATCGCGGCACCGGCGGGGATCATCGGGAACACATTGTCCGTCTTTTCCACCTCGCAGTTGATCAGGCAGGGCCCGTCATTGTAATCCAGTGCATTTTGCAGAACCCGTTTGACATCACCGGGACGCCGCAGATTGAAGCCTTTTATCCCGAACGACTCGGCCAGCTTAACAAAGTCCGGGTTACCTTCCAGGTCCACCCCGCTCTTGCGGTCATCATAGAACAGTTCCTGCCATTGGCGAACCATCCCCAGATAATGGTTATTCAATACCACGATCTTGATCGGCAGCTTGTGCAGCGCCGCCGTGGCCAGCTCAAAGAAGGTCATCTGGAATCCGCCGTCACCGACAAAGCAGACATGGATGTCATTCGGACGCCCAAACGCGGCACCGATGCAGAACGGCAGGCCCACGCCCATGGTTCCGGCTCCGCCGGAGCTGAGCCAGTCGTAGCGACTGTCGTTCTTGTAGAACTGGGCAGCCCACATCTGGTGTTGGCCGACGTCGGTTGCAACACAGGCCTTGCCCTCGGAGAGCTTGTAGAACTCGTCAATGATGTGCTGCATCTTCAGGCCGCCCTGCCGCTTGAACTTGAGCGGATACTTGGCCTTGTAGCCATCGAGATGCTTGCACCATTCCTTGGTTTCCAGCACGGGTACATGCTTGATCAGCTCATCAAGGGCGGTCTTTGCATCCGCCACGCAGGCAATCTGCGGCTGAATCATTTTACCGATCTCGGCGGCATCGATATCGATGTGGACGATCGTAGCGTTCTTGCAGAACTCGGACGGCTTGCCAAGAATACGGTCATCGAAGCGTGAGCCAATGTTCAACAGCAGGTCGCACTCGCAGATCGCCTTGTTCGCATAGGCTGTTCCATGCATGCCCAGCATCCCCAGCGAAAGCGCATGCGTTTCCGGGAATACTCCCTTGCCCAGCAAGGTCGATGTGACCGGAATCTGCGCCTTTTCCGCAAAGGCCAGAAGACTGGGATCGGCACCGGAAATCATGGCACCGTGCCCGGCCAGAATCAGCGGGCGCTTCGACTTTGCCAGCGCTTCGGCAATTTCGAGAATCGTGTCGTTGTTGACGCTGTATTCCTCTTTATAGCCGGGCAGGTCCATCTCCGCATGCAGATCGGCGGTGCAGGGGCCGGCGCTGATATCCTTGGGAATATCGATCAAAACCGGGCCCGGCCGGCCGGTGGTCGCAATATGGAAGGCCTCGCGAACAATACGCGGAATGTCGTTGGTTTCCTTGACGAGGTACGAGTGCTTTACCACCGGCATGGTAATGCCGAAGATATCGGCTTCCTGGAAAGCATCCTTGCCCAGCATCCACGAAACCGATTGTCCGGAAACAACGATCATGGGCACCGAATCCATGTGCGCGGTCATGATACCGGTGAGCGTATTGGTTGCCCCGGGGCCGCTGGTGACCAGTACCACCGCCGGCTTGCCGGTCGCACGTGCATAGCCGTCGGCCATATGTGCCGCACCCTGCTCGTGGCGAACCAGAATAAACTTTATTTTGGTGTCTGTGGTGATCAGGGCATCAAAAATAGGAATCGCTGCCCCTCCGGAGTAGCCAAATATATATTCCACCCCTTCACTTTCCAAGCACCGAACGAGCGCCTGTCCACCTTCTATTGCATTGCTTGCCATTTTTTTGCCTCCAAATATTCAAGTAACTTAATACAGCCCCTCAGAATGTCAACATTTTAGACAGCACTGATTATAAATGCTAAAACCATGCCATAAATCGTAATAATAGAATTAAACCGGGCAATATTTTACGATCTAAAAGCGGTAACTGGTATTCAACCCTATGCTTAACCCATTTTCCTGATCACTTTTATACACCGTATCGCCATTAGCGTCATCGATCATCAGATTTCCTGACATATTATACCCGAATATTAAGCTAAAAAAAGAGCCGGGGTATAAAATATAGGTGAGACTGCCGATAATGGGAACATATTCCTGCTCCCCCACACCGCTGGGTGCGAGACCTTCGTCATTCAGTCGGAACCGCTTTGATTCGTAACGACCGGTCAAGCCAGCATTCCAATGATCGGAAAACGCATAGCTTAGAGTAAGTCCCGGTCCGCCCGTGGCAGCCAATCCTCCGCCGGTTCCCAGACTCAACCGTTCTGTAATGTCCCAATTCACGAGCACCACCGGAAAGTAGCGGGGAGTGTCCTCGAGTTGCCCAACAACTCCTAAACCCGGACCAATGGTCAGACGGTCACTGAATTTATACGAGGCCCCTCCGAAGAAGGCGGCCGTCAGCCCGTCGTCCAGGTCCGCTCCGTTTTCAACAGAGGTTCGTATCGAGGGCCCGGCAAACAAGGTCCACTTGCTCTCCTCCAGCGCCCAGCGGGCGAACAGACCGACACGATAATTATCGATCCGACCCCACGGTTCCACCGCCAGTCCGGAAAAACGGTAGTCATCCTGCCCGAAGCCGGCCGATAGGGAAATCATGCGGTCAAATCTCCAGAGGCGGGACAGACCGGCATCGAGGAAATAGCGATCAACCGCAAGCGCACCGCCCTTGTCCAGATCGGCTTCGAACTCATGCGCCGCCGCACCGCGCACCGACTGGCCCCAGCGCGGGAATCCCTTGCGCGGAGTTTCATTGGCCAGGACACCAGCCGATACACTGATGAACAGGGCAATGCCTGTAATCTCTGTTTTCATATTCAAAACTCCCCACTAGGCAATCGCTTATTCATAACAATCAGCGTGGAATAAAAACCATACATTAGTTACGGTTCCTGCATGAACTGCAAAACTTACATCGAGGTATTGCAAATTGAACGGGCGGGTGATTGGGACAAGGCACACCGCATCATTCAGGACATCGACACCACGGAGGCGGCCTGGATACACGCCTATCTGCATCGCGTCGAAGGCGATCTCGGGAATGCCGCCTTCTGGTACCGTCGCGCCGGAAAACCGCAATGCCGCTCTCCGCTGAACGAGGAGTGGCAGGCCATCATGGATGCGCTGCTTGATTGAATCACAACCGAGTCCCCGACAGGCCCTCCCGCCACATGGATTCGTCGGCGATCCATAGAATGGGTACGATGGAATCCCGCTCTTTTTCCAATGCAATCTGCTGAGTCATCAGTTCAATCCGCTCTGCCATCGTTTTTTCAAACACATCATAGCTGCTGGAATCGGAAAACGAATGCAGCATTTTTTTCTGCGCGGCAAGCCTCTGCAGACGGGCTTCGATAACGGCGAGTGCATCATGGGCATCAAGAAGCTTTTTGGTTCGCTCCTGCGCATCTTCATAGAGTTTCTGCTTGAGCAAATCCGTATTGCGGCGGGCTTCGCGGAGCTGATCGCGAAGCTTGAAATTCGTATCCAGCTTCATCCGTACCGTTGCCTCGAAGCGGATATCGTTGGCATCAAACTCGAATCCGCCCCGGTCACCGGCACTCAGCAGATAAACGGAAGGGCTGTACACACGCATGTTCAACTGCGGCCAGTATTGGAACACGACCCCCAACTCCCGCAAGCGCGCCCCTTCCAGCTCAATGGCCTGCAATGTCACGTAGATGCCACCGGCCTCCCCGGGATTGTCCCACTGCGGCGTCGAGGACGAATAGTCGAATTCCGGCAGATGATCCGTCACGACCATCCATTGGTTTGAATAGTTGCCCAAAGCCGCCGAAAGCCCCAGCCACAGCTCCGTTTCCCGCTGCTTCTGCTTCAGCTCCAGCTCCATGCGCTCGACATCGCCAAACGCGGGACGGGACGCCTGCAACGCCTCGATGCTCCCGGCGGCTTGCATGTGCCGGTACTGCCTGAAAAGCGAATAGAGGTTTACCACCTCCTCCCGGCAGGCCATTTCATACTCCTGCCGTGCCTTGTAGCGCGCCAATGCCGCCCCGTAATAGTCCATCCGCAGTTTCAGGAATCCGTGGATCCCGAAAAGCGCGTTTATGCTCGCGCTGAAGTTATCCGTCGTCAGCTCGGTAATATCGCTGACCGTCTGGCTATAGATTCCCTGCAGTGTCAGTTGGGGAATGCGGTCGAGAAAGACGCGCTTCACCGCAACATCGGCCTTAATGATCTCTTCGGCAGCGTTGCGCAGCACCAGATTGTTTTCGAGCATGGACACGGCCGTGTCCCAATC
>JABDQT010000021.1 GCA_013042165.1 Kiritimatiellales bacterium
ACATCACCATTTCTGAAAGCATGAAAAAGCTGCTGATCGAACGAGGTGCCCGAAAACCGATTAGCGTAGTTCCCAACGGAATTCAGACTCCTCCTACCACGCCACAGAACCGTTCAGACATCCAAACAATCGGTCTTCTTGGCCGCATCGAATTCAACCAGAAGCAGCAGGACTTCATGGTGCGTACGTTTCTAAATCATCCGAAGGTTTTCGAGGATTGCCGGTTGCTCATTGCGGGGAACGGCCCCGATGAGAACAAGCTGAAAGCCATGATTGCCGGCAACGAAAACATCGTCATGATCCCTTGGCAGGAAAATCCGGAATCCTTTTATGAACAGATTGATCTGCTGATCATCCCCTCCCGCTATGAAGGAGTTCCGCTCGTAATGCTTGAGGCGCTTGCCCGCGGCATACCCGTTATCGGAAGTGGCCGCGACGGGATGAAGGACCTGCTGCCGCACACATGGACCTTCGAGACAGAGAATGCCGATGCGCTGATTGAAACATTTTCGCATGTCCGCCAAACGTGGCAGAACGAAATCGATCCACTTCGGCAAAAGGTCCTTTCCGAGCACTCTCTTGAGCGCTTTAAGGTCAACTTCTCCAAAGCCGTAATCGGGCAATAAAAGACGTTCTGCTTCCAGCGCTTCTACGATTCTGCTCAATCAAGAGCCTCCTCGAGAGTGGGGGTATAATCCTAAAAACAAAAGGCGCCCCGCAAGGGACGCCTTTGTCATTTCCAGTGTTTGGAAATTTATCCCGCTGCTGGCGGGATTTATTCGGCAGCTTCGTCGTTCAGCGCGGCTTTGCGGCTGAGACGCACACGGCCCTGATTGTCGATATCGATGCACTTCACACGCATCGCATCGCCCGGCTTGCAGATCGAATCGACGCTGTCGATACGTTCGTTGGCCATTTCGGAAATGTGAACCAGACCTTCTTTGCCCGGCATGCACTCAACGAATGCACCGAAGTCCTTCACGGCAATTACCTTGCCGTCGTAGGTCTTGCCGATTTCGATTTCAGCGCACAGCGCATTAACCTGGCTGATCGCACTGTCCATCGCGTCGGCATCCACGGCGAAGATATTGACGGTGCCGTCTTCTTCGATGTCGATCTGAGCGCCGGAGCTTTCGGTGATTGCGCGGATATGCTTTCCACCCGGGCCAATCAGCGCACCGATCTTTTCGGGATCGATCTTAACGGTCGTGATGCGCGGAGCGCAGGCGGCGAGCTCGGTACGCGGAGCAGGCAGTACGCTTTCCATGTAGTCGAGGATATCGTTGCGACCCTTGCGGGCAATCTCGAATGCTTCAGCAACCTGTTCCCAGTTGAGGCCGTGCACCTTGAGGTCAACCTGGAAGCCGGTGATCCCCTTGCGGGTTCCGACGACCTTAAAGTCCATGTCGCCGCAGTGGTCTTCGACACCGAGAATATCGATCACCTGAACAGAAGCACCCTTGTCATCAGTAAAGAGGCCAACGGAAATGCCGGCCACCGGAGCCTTCAGCGGAACTCCGGCATCCATCAGCGCCATGCAGCCGCCGCAAGCGGAGGCCATGGAGGAGGAGCCGTTGGAGCCCATTACTTCGGATACCACACGCACGGTGTATGGGAAGTCTTCCGGAAGCACCGGAACGATCGAACGCTCAGCCAGATTACCATGGCCGATTTCTCGACGGCTGGTCATGCCCAGACGACCGACTTCACCCACCGAATACGGCGGGAAGTTGTAGTGCAGAATGAACGATTTTTCGTCAACACCACCGGTTACCGCGTCGAAGCGCTGGGCTTCCTTCTTGGTGGCGAGAGTTACGGTGCAGATGGTCTGCGTTTCGCCGCGGCCAAAGATCGCTGAACCGTGCGTACGGGGAAGAACGCCAACCTGGGCATCCAGATCGCGGAGTTCCAGCATGCCGCGTCCACCGATACGGGTGTTGCCTTCGGTAACGTTCTTGCGGACTGTTTCGATTTCCAGATCGTGGAAAGCGTGGAAGTATTCGTCTTCGGTCATTTCCTCGAAGAGTTCCTGCATCTGCGGTTTCAGTTCTTCCTTCAGCGCTGAAACAGCATCCTGACGCTCGATCTTTCCGCCGATCTTCATCAGTTCCTTGAACTTTTCGCCCACCAGTTCGCGGGCCTTATCCAGCAACGTCGTGTCCTTGGCTTCAGGGGCATAGACTTTTTCCGGCAGGCCGAGCTCAGCACGAAGTTTCAGCTGGCCGTCAATGATTTTGACCACTTCCGCATGCGCGGTTTTCATGGCCTCGATGAATTCGGCTTCCGGCATTTCGTCGGCCGTACCTTCGATCATCATAACCTTATCGCGGGAACCGCAGTAGGTTAGATCAATGTCGCTGGCCTCGAGCTCGGTGTGGTTCGGGTTGATGATCCACTGGCCATCGTTGCGGACAATACGTACCGCACCGATCGGGCCGTTGAACGGCAGGTCGGTGAGGGTCAGGGCCGCAGAAGCCGCATTGACGCTCAGTACGTCGGTATCGAGGTTTCCATCGCAGCTCATGAGCATATTGTTGATCTGTACTTCCCGATGAAAATTATCGGGAAACAGCGTGCGGATCGGGCGGTCGGTAACGCGCATCGTGAGGATTTCCTTCTCGGAAGGACGTGCCTCGCGCTTAATGTAGCCACCCGGAAAACGGCCGGCTGCATAGAACTTTTCACGGTATTCCACCTGCAGCGGGAAGAAATCACATCCTTCGCGGGCTTCCTTCGCTGCGGTTACTGCGGAGAAAACAATGTTTTCTCCGATGCCGCAGGTTACAGAACCGTTGGCTTGTTTGGCCAGAAGGCCGGTTTCGAAAATCATCGACTTACCGCCGACTTCGAATTCTACTTTGGTTGTACCCTTCATACTTAAATTGCGCCCTTGCCTCATTTGTTCTGAAGAGCGCACCTTTCCTTTGTTTTTGTTGTTTTCCGCCGGGGTTTCCGGCCGGAACCTTATTTCATTCCGCTTCTTTCCAGAAACGACGCAAGCCCTTTAGAGATAAAGGGCTCACGAACGAATAAGGATTTTGACCATCTAGACAGATGATTATTTCCGCAAGCCGAGTTTTCCAATCAGCTCTTTGTAACGCGCATCATCTTTCTTCTGGAGGTAGTTCAGCAGTTTACGGCGCTTATTGACCATCATGATGAGGCCGCGGCGCGAACTGTGATCTTTCTTGTAAATCTTGAGATGCTCGGTCAATTCCTTGATGCGAGCGGTAAGCAGAGCCACCTGGACTTCGACGGATCCGGTATCCTGTTCGCTGCGCTTGAACTCGTTTTTAATTTCAGCTTTGACTGCTTGATCCACGTGTGGACTCCTTCTTTATTTCGTCTTCTTTCAAAAGTAAGAGCGGGACTATACGTACCGCCCCACCCCATGTAAAGCATAGTTTCAACCGCTTTTTATACGGTTTTTTCGATCCTTTGGCCGGCCAGTTTCGAACCGGAAAACCCCTTACTGCACACGCATGATTCGCCCTTGCATTCCGGTGCGGAACGAATAGCCGGCTCCGGCTTTTCGGCCGAGCAAAGCGGCCCCGACGGGCGATTCCGGAGTAATCACCGTAATTTCGCGCTCGTCGTCCATCACCTCCACACCACCACCGCATTCGAGCAGGATAAACCGCATGGATTCGCCATCCATTTCGGTTTCCACAAGTGCGCCCACACCAATCGGCTTTCCGCTAAAGTCCGGTGGAATAAAGGCTCGCAGCTCCTCCACCTGCCTGGCCAGCAGCTCGAACTGCTGCGCATGGCCGCGCGCCAGATACGACTGCTCCAGCCCGCACGTATCCCATTTGGTCTCCGCCCGCGCCTCGGCATGGGTGGCCCCGGCCGCCGCTGTCTCCTGCGCGGCCAGCTGCCGGCGCAGATCTTCCTCCAGCTCAGCCAGCACCGCATTTAAAATTTTCGTTTTATTCATAATCGTGGCGACCATAACGCTTCCTGATTTGATTATTCAACGCAAAGGCGTTAGTCCTGTACACTAAATGTGATGACCTCTGCGTTGTTTATCCAACCA
>JABDQT010000025.1 GCA_013042165.1 Kiritimatiellales bacterium
ACATGGAGTAAGTCCCTGCCGGAAGCATACGAGCGCCTGTTGCTGGATACCCTTCACGGCGACTCGACCTTGTTCACCCGTTCCGACGAAGTTGAGGCCGAGTGGCGGGTGGTGCAGCCCATTCTCGATAATCTCGAAAAGCTGAAGCCCTGTTCCTATCCGCCAAACGCCTGGGGCATGCCCGAGGCCGACCGGCTGTTCTATGGCGTGGAAGGGCAGTGGAGGAATGAGTAAGCGGATGGCGACGGATGCATACTTGGTCTATGTGACGGCCGCGAACCGGGCCGAGGCGGAACGGATTGCCGTCACGGTGGTTGAGGAGCGTTTGGCGGCATGTGCAAACCTGCTGGGTGACATTGAGTCGATCTACTGGTGGGAGGGCAAGGTATGCCGTGAGCAGGAGGTCGCCTTTGTTCTCAAAACCACCGATGGTTGCCGCGAGCAGCTTGTCGAGCGCATCCGGCAGCTTCATTCCTACGATACGCCTGCGATCGTCTGTCTGCCCATCAGCTCGGGTAATCCCGACTTTCTCCGATGGGTTGCGGCTGAAACCAAGGAATAGGCTTGAAGTCTCTTTTCGAAGCGTGGAGATTATGCGGCCCATGTCCACACGTTATAAAATGAAGATTTCGTACGACGGCACCAACTATGCGGGCTGGCAGGTACAGCCGAAGCACCGCACAGTTCAGGGTGAGATCGAACACCTGCTGAGGGAAATGACCGGACAGAAGCGTGTGCGCCTGGAATCCTCGGGCCGTACCGATACCGGAGTGCATGCCCGTGCGCAGGTGGCCCACTTCGACGTGAAGGAGCCGATCAAGGACGCCGGATATTTTCAACGCGGACTGAATGCGCAGATTGATCGCGATATACGCATCCTGACCCTCGAAAAGGTATCGTCCGATTTTCACGCGCGGTTTAGCGCCGTGGGCAAGGAATACCGCTATTTCATCTACAATGGTATGATTGTTCCGCCTACAAAGCGGCTCTACCGATTGCAGGAGGGACGGGCGCTGGATGTTGATCGCATGCGCGCCGCGGCGGCGTTGCTGGTGGGCACCCACGACTTTGCCCCCTTCGCCGCCAATCGCAAGGTGCCCATCAAGGATACGGTCCGCACGATCCATTCATGCTATGTGCGCAAGCACGGGGCCGACATCACCTTCGAGGTGCAGGGCAACGGCTTCCTCTACAAGATGGTGCGCGGTCTGGCCGGTTTTCTGATTCATGTCGGCATCGGCCGCCTCGAGCCCGATTCCGCCATCGATATTCTGGAACATGGCAAGCGCACCGCCAAAGTTCAAACCGCGCAGCCGCACGGACTCTTCCTCTGGAAGGTTTTTTACTAGTTTGCGCCAATTTTAGTCCGGCGTTTTCAGTCGTGCCATCTGAATGTGCTGACTGAGGGCATCAAGCCCCAGTGCGGTTGCTTTGTGCACCAGTTCTGCCCGGCTTTCATTCGATAAGTCGTCGGCAACCATGTTTGTATCCACAAACATCTGGTGATGCGAATTGAGCAGGAATGAAAAGGCTCTCCTTCCCTCTGTATCGAGCACGATACAGTGAATCCCGAACACCGACTGTCTGTTGCCGCGTTGCGGTGGAAACAGGACCTCCATGACCAGCGCATATTGTTCACGGATCCTTTCTTTCTTCACTTCATTGCCAATGACGGTCTCGTCGTTTGTGAACCAATCAAACTGCCCCCGACCCTTGAGCTCGCCGGGATCGATTGAGCGGTCGGCCGGAATCGCCTTCGTGATTTTCTTCCGATTGAGGAATTCAACAATCTGTTCTTGCGATTCCGTGGAAAAGAACGTGTTCGTTGGCGTCCGGATAATCGTCGGATATACCCGGACGGCGGCCGTAGTCACGGTGCGAATAAAGTCCGCCGCAAGTTCACTTTCCGGTCGGTACCCCGGATGGGGTGTCTTTTCTTTGGTCTCGTCAGCAGAAATGGGCTGGCAGAGCGCAAGTGCCACTACCGTGCCGACGATTTGGCGGGAAAAGGTATTCATGGTAATCCCTCCCTGTATGCTCTTCAGGAAGCGGAGTCCGGCGGTACGGGCACTCGCCCGTGGTATATGGCCGAATGATCGTTTCCTCATCGGAAATATAGCCATACGCACGTACGGATACAAGATTGATTGAGAGCCTGTCTGGGAGTACCCTGCGGCCATGAGGGCGATTCCCGGCAAATCTCTTTCGTTGTTCGACTCCGTTTGCATTGTCGTGGGTATCATGATCGGAGCCGGGATTTATGAAACTTCGCCGATGGTGACGGCTGGCACGAACGGGTGGGGCGGTACGTTCGCCATCTGGCTGGCCGGCGGATTGCTGGCGCTGTGCGGCGCGCTCTGCTATGCGGAGCTGGCCAGTACCTATCCCAGCCAGGGCGGCGATGTGATATATCTCTCTCGCGCCTATGGCTCATGGGCAGGATTCCTTTTTGGCTGGAGCCAGATGATCGTGATTCGTCCGGCCGACATTGCTCTGATGGCGTATGTTTTTGCCCGCTATGCCGCATCGTTGTATGCACCGATTGCCCATCCGATTCCGGTCTATGCCGCTGCTGCCGTGCTGACGCTCACGACGATCAGCATACTCGGTGTGCACGAGAGCAAATGGGTGCAGAATATCCTGACGGTGGCAAAAGTGGCAGGGATTGCGTTCATTATTGCGGCCGGGTTGCTGTCATCAGGAGGAGAAGTCCTCGCACCCGGCAGGGAGTTTTCATCCGCGGGCCTCAGGCTGGGCATGATCCTGGTGCTGTATACCTATGGCGGATGGAATGAGGTGGCCTATGTGGCCGCGGAAATACGACAGCCCGGAAAAAATATTGTACGGGCCCTCGTTTTAGGGACGCTGACGGTAACGGTGCTCTATCTGCTGATCAACGGGGCTTTTTTCAAAGCGCTGGGCTATGAACGCATCATCGCATCGGATGCGGTGGCGGTCGATGCGGTCGCGAGTGTCCTGCCGGATGCGGCGAGTCGGGTGGTGGCCGTGATCATTTGCATATCCGCGCTGGGGGCCGTGAATGGGATGATCTTCACGGGAGCACGCATCTCCTATGCGTTGGGCGAGGGGCACAGGACGTTTCGTTTGCTGGGCCGATGGCATTCCCGGCTCGGAACCCCGGTAGCGGCACTGCTGCTGCAGGGACTCCTCAGTCTCGGCATCGTCCTGCTGGCCGGATCGTTCATCGATACCATCCTCTACAGTGCCCCGGCAGTTTGGCTGTTCTTTCTGGGGAGCGGTATTTCGCTTTTCGTACTGCGCCAGCGCGAGCCCGCCCGGGATCGACCCTTCAGAGCGACAGGCTGCCCGGTTGTGCCGCTTGTTTTTTGCGCTACCTGCATTTTCATGTTTTGCAGTTCAGCCAGCTATGCCTTTTCGCATCGGCCGATCGGTCTGCTGGTGCTGCTTTGCGTTCTGGTTGTCGGAGGAGTACTTGCGCGTTGCAGTAGATAAAAAAAGACTCCGCCGCAAAAGCGACGG
>JABDQT010000026.1 GCA_013042165.1 Kiritimatiellales bacterium
ACACTTTATTGTGCCGCACCTTCAGCGACTTAATCCCCGTGCGCTCGATTTCCGAGGCCTGGAAATCCGCCAGCCACTTACGGCCCTGCGTCGCCGCATCACGCAGTTCGTCGAGCTCGGCGTGGTAGCCCGGGCGGATCACGCCGCCGTCTTTCAGGTTGATCGGCGGCTCATCGACGATCGCGGTCTCGATGAGCACCACCAGTTCGGGCAGGGCGGTAATCTGATCGCCCAGCATTTCAAGCATCGTACCTTTGCCTTGCAGCAGGGCCTTGACCAGTGGCATCTGCTGCAGCGATACACCCATGGCGCGCACATCGCGCGGATTGCCGGAGGTGGAACCGATGCGCGAAATCAGCCGTTCGACATCCTTGATGTCACCGAGAATATCACGCAGGGAGCGCAGGTAGGACTGGTTGTTCACCATCAGTTCAACGGCATCGTGTCGCGCCTTAATGGGATCTAGATTATTCAATGGGCGCAGCAGCCATTCGCGCAGCAGCCGGCCGCCCATCGCCGTGCAGGTTGAATCGAGCACATTCAGCAGGGTCGCCTTGTAGGCCTGCCGGTTGGAGTTGATCGGCTCGACCAGTTCCAGGTTGGTCGCCGTCGTTTCGTCCATCAGCATATAGTCCGCCGGATTCTTTACGCGGATGTTGCGGACATGCGAGAGGTTGCGGCGCAGCTCGGTCTTGACATAGTAGAGCACGGCGCCGGCGGCACCGAGCGCGGCGGTGAAGGGAGCGCAGCCGAATCCTTCAAGGGAATGGACATCGAAATGGCGCAGGAGAAAGTCGTTGGCCGAGGCGGTCTCGAAGGTCCAGTCTTCGCAGGCCGTCAGCAGTGTGTTGCCCGCTTCCAGCGTGAGCGCCGTGAACGACGGCTCCGCCATCTGCTCCTCGGCCACGATGCATTCCGCGGGCGCATAGCGCGACAGGTTGGTCTGGACGCTCGCCACATCGTCCGACTCCTCGATCCAGAATTCACCGGTTGAAAGATCGAGCACCGCCATGCCGTACCGACCCTTCTCGCGGTAGAGGCCGGCGAGGAAATTGTTCTGGTTGCCGTCGAGCACGACCTCGTCGAGGATCGTTCCCGGCGTGACGATGCGGGTGACATCGCGCTTCACGACGCCCTTGGCGGTGGCGGGATCTTCGACCTGTTCGCAGATGGCAACCTTCACGCCGGCCTTCACCAGCCGTTCGAGATAGCCGCCGGCGGAGTGGTAGGGCACACCGCACATCGGCGTGTTGTGGCGCTTGGTCAGGGTGATGCCGAGAATGTCGGAAGCGGTTTTGGCATCGTCGAAAAACATTTCATAGAAGTCGCCCAGCCGGAAAAAGAGGATCGTGTCCTCCGGCAGCTCGCGCCGTATCGAGCGATACTGCGCCATCATGGGTGTTTCCTTCTTCTCCGCCATACCTCTCTCCGGGAATCAAAGGAACACAGTCTATCGGGACGGCGGAACGAATCAATCCTGAATCCGCCCGTTTAAGAACGGGTAGAGAAAAGCGGTGCTGGCGATATACAGTTCTATGAGTTCTGATGTTTTGTTGATGGCGAGATCAAATCGCGGCTGGATCGGGATAAAGTCGTTAAAAGCATCGATCCCGGCATGAACGATGATTATAGCAATCCATGGCAGCAACAGGGCGGGAACACCGATTTTACTGAATTTCGGATAGAGGCCTATCCAGACGCCGGCTAAAGCACCGAGACCAAAAGTCATTCGCGTGAACTCGGAGTGCCCCTGGAAAAAGGCAAGGTTGTGGAGGGTTGTTTCTCCTTGCCGGTTTATGACCTTACAGGCCTCGGGCGTTTCAAACCCGAAGAGCCACTGTCCCCATGCAAGCTCCTCCATCGCGACAAACAGCAACCCCATTCCGAAAACGATATAAAAACCATATATGATAAAGGTGCCGCCGACCTTGCGGATTTTTACAGCCCGCACCATGCTGACCGCGCAGCCGGCGAACAGAATAAAAGCGGTGCCAAGTTCGATCGGGTGGTTTTCCTGCAGCAACCAGAGACCAACGGAGCGGGTCGATGGCAACAGGAGGAGTATCGCGAACAAAACCATGAGTATGAACGGCAGCAGCAGAATCGCCGATTTGATGCAGGATGGGATGCGATAGGTCTCGGCCGAGCACTCGATCGAAGATTGAAGATTTTCAATAACACCGCTAGATCTATTCATGACCGATGGCTGATAAATGATCTGGTTTCTTAAAGCGATTAAAATTTTAAGTATTTACACATAAGAAGGTTTCCTGTCGGGGATGTGCTGAACCAAATCCGACGGTCATTGAACGCAACTGTGCAGATTACCGTCGATATGAATTAGCAGGATCCATTATCCTTTTTGTTTTGTTTTTAAGCTGGGGTTGGTTTTATATACGCCGCTTTTCGAGGTCATTCCATGCAATCCATTCAAGAGAAAATCCAGGAACTGAAGCGCGAGCGCGGGGCCATCATCATTGCCCACAACTATCAGCCCGATGAAGTACAGGCCATTGCCGACTTTACCGGCGACTCGCTGGAGCTGAGCCGTAAGGCGGCCGAGCTCGATGAAGAGGTGATCGTATTCTGCGGTGTCCACTTCATGGCCGAAACCGCCGCCATTCTCAGTCCGGAAAAAACCATCCTGCTGCCCGACCGCTTTGCCGGGTGTCCGATGGCGGATATGATTACGGCCGAGCAGCTCCGGGCCAAGAAGGCCGAACATCCGGGAGCCGTCGTCATCAGCTATGTCAACAGTTCCGCCGCCGTCAAGGCCGAGTGCGATCTCTGCTGCACCTCCTCGAACGCCATGAAAATCGTCAGCTCGGTTCCGGCTGACAAAGAAATCATTTTCGTTCCCGATACGCATCTCGGGCACTATGTACAGGAAGAGCTCGGGCGCGAGATGATCATCTGGGATGGCTTCTGCCCGACACACTCGCGCATCCGCGATGTTGATATCCTGCGCGAGAAGGAGGATCACCCCAATGCGGTGGTCATGGCGCATCCCGAGTGCCCGTTGTCGATTCGGAAGCTGGCGGATCACTTGCTGTCGACCGGTCAGATGTGCACCTATGCCAAGGAGTCGGACGAAAAGGAATTTATTGTCGCCACGGAAATGGGGCTGCTCTACCGCCTGCGCAACGAAAGCCCGGATAAAAAATTCTATTCCGTCAGCGATCGGGCCCTCTGTCCGAACATGAAAAAAATCGATCTGGAAAAGGTGCTCTGGTCGCTCGAGGATATGCAGCATCGCATCACGGTGCCCAAGGAGACCGCCGACAAGGCCCGCCGCTCCATCGAGGCCATGCTGGAGCTGAGTTAGTGGAAACCTGAAGGAGGGTTTGCCTTCACCGCTTCACGCAATACGCAGTATGGAATAGCAATATGTGGGAATATTCAGAAAAGGTAACGGATCACTTCAAGAACCCGCGCAACGTCGGCGCCGTTGAAAATCCGGACGGCGACGGACTCGCCGGATCCCTCGCGTGCGGTGATGCATTGCGCCTGACCTTTAAGCTGGACGCGGATAAACGAATCGCCGATGCCCGATTCCAGACCTTTGGCTGCGCCAGCGCGATTGCGTCTTCTTCCGCGCTGACGGAAATGCTGATCGGCAAGACCGTCGAGGAAGCCGAGCAGATTACGAATGGCGACATCATTGCCTACCTCGGCGAACTGCCAAAGCAGA
>JABDQT010000027.1 GCA_013042165.1 Kiritimatiellales bacterium
GCTAATGTACCTTCCCTTTTAGAGAAAACCGGAGATCAATATGGGTACCATTAAGAAATGGCGTAAGAAGAAGATGTCGAACCACAAGCGTCGGAAACGCCGTCGCAACGATCGTCATAAGAAGAAATAGGCGTATATAGCCTGATCCATTTCAAAACCGGCAATCGGCCGGTTTTGCTTAGTTTTCAATCCTTGGAAATCCGCGGGGGATGCGATTTTCAAGGATTGTTTTTTATGCCTGTCGACCGTTCAGCCCAGCACCTGGCCCGGAGACACCGGATGGCCATTCAGGAATGCTGCAGCGGCCATGCGTTTCCTGCCGACGGGCTGGACTTCCTCCAGGCGCAAGGCCGCTGATCCTGTGGAGATCAGCAGTTGATTATCGAGCACTTCCCCGGGGCGACCGTCGCCCGGCTCGATCTGCGCTTTCCAGACCTTTAGCGGTTCTCCATTGGACAGCATACAGAAACTTCCCGGCCATGGATTAAAGGCCCGAATCCGGTTGCGAAGTTTCTCTGCGGGCAAGCTCCAGTCAATTTCTCCATCGTCTTTGGTCAGCTTCCGGATTTCAATTGCCTCGGAGTCATCCTGTGCGATGCGTGTCACGCAGCCGGATCGGATGTCATCAATAGCGTTCAGCAACAGCCCTGCCCCGAATTTCGCAAGTTTATCATGCAGCTCCGCGGAGGTGTCGTCGGGATCAATCGGATAGGTTTCCTGTTTCAAAATATCGCCGGTGTCCATTTTCTTCGCCAGATAGATGATGCTGACCCCCGTGACGCGATCACCATTGAGAATGGCCCATTGGATTGGTGCAGAGCCGCGATATTTCGGCAGGAGCGAGGGATGCACGTTGATCGCCTCCATCGGCGCCAGCTGGATAATGGTTGAGGGAATATACTGGCCATAGGCTACTACCACCAGAAGGTCGGGCTTCAGTGCCGCAAGTGCGGCCACCGACTCGGGCGCGCCGATCTTTTCCGGAGTCATGACATGGAGTCCCTGCTTATCGGCAAAGGCTTTAAGTGCGCACGGGGTCGGAATGCGTTTTCGTCCGGCAGGCCGGTCAGGCTGCGAGACTACACCGACCACATCATCGCTGCCCGCTTCCAAAAGCGCCCTGAGCGAGGGCACGGCCAGCTCCGCGGAACCCATGAATACGATGCGCATGTGTAACGCCTCCGTTATTGTGCAGGGGCAGCCCCGCCAGCTGCAGGCCCGACGGACCACCGATCCCGGTCGCTAAGAAAGATCTGATCCTGACGGTTGAGCGCAACAATCTCTTTGAGCGGAAAGTCCGGCGGGGTGCGACCGCTCATGATGGGCAGCCAGCTCCGTTCCGGTCCGTCCAGCAGTTGCTTGACGAACGGTTTGTTTCGCGTAATCGTCGTAAAATACAGTCCGCTGATATATTGCTTGTAGTCATTGATTTCGTAGAACTGCTCAAGATCCTTGGGGACAAGAATGGACACCCGATCTCCATACCAGGCGGTGGCCCAGGGCATATCGGTGCAAAGGACCTCGCGTGGATTCAGCATCTGCCCCACACGTCCGATCATGGGTGCATGATAGGGTGGATACGTCCGCACGTTATTGGGCGGCGCCAATGTCAGGAACATCGGCACAAAGACGAGCACTACAATCAGAATCTTCAGCCAGAGGTTGTAGAGCCTGACCCCGAGATCAAGGCGATCGATCAGGATATAGAAAAATGCGATGCCGTAGGGGATGACAAACGGCCAATACACCTGAATTGATTGGATGGAGGTCTCGGAGAAAAAGCCGGCAAGGCCCGCAGTCGTGAGCAACGAAACACCGACCCCCCAGCGCAGGTGGTTCACTTGAGGCCGCACGAAATGATAAAAGAAGGTCGCAATGAACAGCCCCATCAGGATGCCCCCGCCCATTGAAGGAATGACCGTGCTGTATGTACCGGAATAGTTGTTGACCCATTTTTCCTTCAACACCTTGGTGGACCGGCCGAAGCTTACTTCGGGATGGTAATCGCGATGCAGGCTGTTGTCCGGATACGCCGCGGTTTCCGTCAGGGCCGTATAGCCGACCATGCCGGCCGGATTACCGGAGACCTTGTAGTTGCGATAGAGCCACGGCGTTATCAGCAAGGTAAACAGGATAACGAACACCACCACAAACCGCGTGCCGCCGCGAAACCGACCGCACATCAGCCACACCAGAAGGCATACCCCCGGAACGACTGCGATCGTGATATAGCGGGTATAAAAAGCGATGGCTGCGCTGAAAATGGAGAGCAGATACGGAGTCACCCAGAGCGCCTTGTGACTGCCGTCGCGCCGGTTCATGGTGGCGGTGATCATGCAGAAGAACGATGCCAGCACAAAAAAGCCCGCCATCGAGATATTCAGTCCGGAAATCGAGTTTTGCCAAACGAGGTTGCTCAAGTAATAGGTTGTCATGCTGACAAAGCCGATCTCATGCGAGAACAGCCGTTTGCCCAGGAAGAACACCAGCAAGCCCGACAAGAGGCAGAAGGTATGGTTGAGCGGCAGGATAATCCACTGCTCGGCAGGCATGGCCACGCCCCGCACCCCTTCGGGCATGGTGAACGGATCGGCCCCGAGCAGATCGAAAGCCTTGAACCCGGTGGCCAGCAGGGCGGGATAGGCCGGTGCGTTGAACATATCGGGATGCGCCCCAATCAGCGGGTTTTCTCCCGGCGTCAGGGTCTGCATCTTCCACATGGTGAGAGGGCGTACCACTTTGGTCAGCATGCCGTTCTGGATCGACATATTTCTGCCGAGCTGGGCGTAATCCATCGCCTCTTCGCTGTTGAGCCCGCGAAACTGGGTCGCGGTGTAGATCATCACAAGGATCAGCAGAATCAGAATATACAGAGCAACCCGGATGACCTTCAGTCCGGAACCGGTATCTACACTGTAGACAACATCGTGGATAGTCGTCTCAAACGACCTTTTGTCAGCCATTATTGCTCCAAAGATTGAAAATTAAGTTATGCAAAACGAGCGCCCTAGTATCCATGAAAACAGGCGGAATACAAGTGTCCAGCCCGGCGAAATAGATGTCTCTTCAGGGGTCGGGAACATTCTTGAAATGTTCAAAGGCCTTGGCTTCGAGAGTCCGAACACCCTTCCCATCTCGCAGCTTCAGCACCCCTGCTTCGCCGGTCATTCTGCCAATGACCGTGAGCTCCGAACCAAAACGTTCCGCATACTTCAATCGAAGCATCTCCGATGCATCCGGAGGAACCGTACCGAGCAATTCAAAATCTTCTCCATCATACAGGGCGTTTTCAAGGGTTCCATTGCATGGAATGACATCCGCATCCAGCAGCGCACCCGTCGCGCTCTGCTTCAGAATATGGCGCAGATCAGTGGCGACCCCGTCGCTGACGTCGATCAGGGCATGCACCAGACCGGACTCGCGCAGAAAGATGCCCTCCTCCACCCGCGGCGTGAAATCCAGGTGTCGACCTCCCATGCTGCACCCCAACGGTCCGCTCACAAAAATCTCATCGCCCGGCCTGGCCCCGGAGCGCAGCAGCGCGGTTCCGGCCGGCAGTTCTCCAATGCCAAACAGATGCAGCTCCAGCACCGGGCCGCGTGCCACGTCGCCGCCGATGATCACGGCACCAAAACGCGCACAGAGGGCATTCATCCCCTTGTAGATATTTTCCAGATCTTCAAACTGCTGATCGGCTGGCGCAACGACATTCACCAATAGCCAGCGGGGGTGCGCACCCATCGCCGCCAGATCGCTCAACACCCGACCGGCTGCCTTGTTACCGACGCGTTCGGATTTTTCTCCGGCCTTGAAGTGAACACCTTCGACCAGCGGATCGGTGGTATACACCTGATCGATTGGAGAATCAGCAAACCGGACCACGGCGCAGTCGTCGCCGGCACCGGTCATGAGCTCAGCATGTGCGCCCAGCCGGGCGGTAAGCCGGCGAACAACCTCGTGTTCGCCCATCTCTTTCAGGGTACTCATGGGGGGAAGATTATCTGAATGAAGCAGGCTGGCAACCC
>JABDQT010000028.1 GCA_013042165.1 Kiritimatiellales bacterium
GATGGCGGTGGTGACATTAATATCTATGGTATCAATGTAACCACGGGTATCATCTACTACTACTAATTCCTGTCAGGCTTAATCTACCCCCAATTACTAGTCGGGGTAACGAAAGGTGCGGTTCGCCGCACCTTTTCTTTTTCTTTTCCGCACTCTTTCAATTACAGCTCATCTATGGTTAATTCCCACGAATTATGACGAACGAACTCCATTTGACCGAAGACCTGCGTGTTACGGAACTGAAGAAGCTGGTGACCCCCACCCGGCTCAAGGAAGAACTCCCGCTGGGTAATAAACTGACCGACAAGGTGCTTGCGGACCGCAAGACCGTACGCGACATCATCCATCTGGAGGATGACCGCCTGCTGGTGGTGATCGGTCCATGCTCCATTCATGATCCGGTCGCCGTACTAGACTATGCCAAGCGGTTGGCCAAAATTGCGGAACAGGTGAAGGATAAATATTTCATCGTGATGCGCGTCTATTTCGAAAAGCCGCGCACGACCATCGGCTGGAAGGGCTTCATCAACGACCCCCATCTCGACGACACGTGCGACATGGAATACGGTTTGCACACCGCGCGCAAGCTTCTGCTGGATATCATCAACCTCGGCCTGCCGGTTGCCACCGAATTTCTTGATCCGATTGTCCCGCAGTATACCGCCGATCTCATTAGTTGGTCGGCCATCGGTGCGCGCACAACCGAGTCGCAAACCCATCGGGAAATGGCCAGCGGGCTTTCCATGCCGGTCGGCTTCAAGAACGCGACAGACGGCAACATTCAGGTAGCGATCAACGCCATTCAATCCGCCAGCATTCCCCACAGCTTCCTCGGCATCGATCAGGACGGGCGTACCGCCGTTGTCACCACCACCGGCAACCCGAACACGCATCTGGTGCTTCGCGGCGGCGACAAGCAACCCAACTTTGAACTCCCGGAAGTCACTTATGCCGCCTGCAAGCTGGATGAGGCCGGGCTGCCGGCTTCCCTGATGGTCGACTGCTCGCATGCCAATGCCAGCAAAGTCGCCCGCAATCAGGTCAAGGTCTGGGAAAGCATTCAGAAGCAGCGGGCCAAGGGAAACTGCCCCGTCACCGGTGTCATGGTCGAAAGCTTTATCGAAGAGGGCAACCAGAAGATTTCCGGCGACCTCCAGTATGGCCTCTCCATCACGGATCCCTGCATTGACTGGGAAACCACAGAGCAAATGCTGCTTGGGTAGGGTTGCTTCATTGTAGCCGCGATCCTTGATCGCGGACCGAGGTCACGGACCTCGGCTACAGCCCCGCCAGCTCACCGACCGTCACACGGCCCCACTCCGGCTGCCCGACCAGATGTTCCAGCAGCGCGGCGGATGCCACGGCATCATAGAGCGCATCGTGCGATACCCTGCCCGGACAGAGCTGCTCCACTCGCGGTTGCAGGTCGAGCAGCACGATCAGGTCTTCCAGCGCATATGATGCACATCCCGGCCACGCCCGGCGGGCAATCCGGAGCGTATCCATCCAGAGACCGAATTTATGCATCGGGGCCATGGCGCGGATGAACTTTTTCTCGGTCGCCACATTATGGGCACAAAGCGGAGAACGCGTGAGGCGGGGCATGATGTGCGGCCACAGCTCATGCGGAGTCGGTGCCGCGGCGATTTCCGAGCGCAGCATTGCATGACGCCCCGGTGCGTGCGGATTGAAGGGCCGTTCCGGATCAACCCGCAACAGGCTTTCAAAAAGGGACTCGGAATCGATCTTCCCCTGCTTCAGGGATACCACCCCGATCTGCCAGGGTTCATTCGGGTAACCGTTCAACGAACCGGTGCTTTCGTAGTCGAGTACGGTGATCTCCGCATTGGAAATGGCCATGGAAGAATCCATGGCCATTATCTTCCACATCGCAGATAGGATTTCAATTATCCTTCCAGCGAAATGAGCATCGGCTCTTCGATCGCTTCCACAATCCAGCGTAGGAAACGGGCTCCATCGGCCCCGTCGATAATACGATGGTCGTAGGAGAGCGAGAGCGGCATCCGCAGGCGCGGGGCGCACATCTGATCTTTACCGCCGATGCACGGATCCATGATCGCCCGGCCGACACCCAGAATGGCCACCTCGGGTGAATTGACAATCGGTGTAAAGAATGAGCCCCCGATGCCGCCGAGGTTCGTGATGGTAAAGGTGCCGCCCTGCATGTCATCCAAACTAATCTGACCTGCGCGCGCCTTCTTGGCAATCCCGCCGAGATCCTCGGCAATATCGACCATGTTTTTCTGGTCGGTATCACGGATAACCGGAACCATCAGTCCCTTCTCGGTATCGACCGCAATGCCGATGTTGTAGAAGTCCTTGTAAATAATCTCGCCCTTCTCGGGATCGATGCTGCAGTTGAACTTCGGGAAGACCTTCAGTGCGGCTGAAACCACTTTGACGAGAATGGCAGTGACGGTCAGTTTGGCACCCACCGCCTCGGCCTTGGGTGCAAAGCGCTTGCGCAGAACTTCCAGCTCGGTGATATCGGCCATGTCGTGCTGGGTAACATGCGGGATCGTAGTCCAGCAGTGCGTCATGTGGTTCATGGTCGCCTTGCGGATCGCGGACATTTTTTCAACCCGCGTTGCACCCTGTGCACCGGCTTTGCGGACGGCTCCACCGCCGCCTTCCAGGCTGGTCTTAGCAAAGTGCTTCACATCTTCCATGCTGATGCGTTCACCTTCCTTTGACGGTGTGACGGCATGGATATCAACGCCCAGCTCACGTGCCAGCCGCCGCACATTCGGAGCGGCGGAAACGGCCTTCGAGGAGACCGGCTTTTCATGCACGGGTTCCGGAGCCGGCGGAGGTGGCGGAGGAGCAACCACAACCGGCTGTTCCGGTTCGCGATCGGCAACCGGTGCGGCTTCAGGCGCAGGCTCGGCGGCAGGTTCCGGCTCTGGAGCCGGGGCAGCTTCGGGTTCGGACTTGGCCTCAGGTGCAGGCTCCTCCTTGGGAGCTTCGGCCGGCGCTTCACCGGCTTCGATGGTAAAGGCAAGCTGGCCGACTTCAACCGTGTCGCCCTGTGCCACGTGTATGGCACTGATGGTGCCCGCAGCCGGGGATGGTATTTCCATGCTGGCCTTGCCCGCTTCGATTTCCAGGACGGACTGCCCTTCGGTGACCGCATCGCCGACCGCCACAAGGACGTTTACGACATCGCCAGATTCGATATTTTCGCCCAGTTCGGGAAGTTTGAATTCAAGTGCCATGATTTATTCTCCTACCGGATTCGGTTTGTCGGAATCGATGCCCAGTTCCTTGCGGGCTTTCTGCAGTTTCTTTTTATCAAATTCGCCTTTAGCGGCCAACGAGGAGAGCACCGACCATGCGATGGCGTTTGCATCCACCTCGAAGTGCCTGCGCAATGCCCGCCGGCCGTCGCTGCGGCCAAAGCCGTCGGTTCCGAGCGAGACCAGTCCACCCGGCACCCACTTGGCCAGCGTGCCCGGAAGCAGCTTCATGTAATCGGAAGCAGCCACCACGGGACCCGCTTCATTTTCCAGGCATTGGGTGATGTATGGCTTCGTTTCGTTGCCGTTACGAATGGTTTCGCGCTCGGCATCCTGCGCATCGTTGATCAGGTTTTTATAGCTCGTCACCGACCAGACATTGGTTTCGACGCCATATTTTTCCTTCAGCAGCGCGGCCGCGTTCACCGCCTGCGGCAGGATGGCTCCGCTGCCGAGGATCTGCGCCTGCGCCTTATCGGACGACTGGAACTTGTAGAGGCCTTTCAGGATACCCTCTTCCACACCTTCCGGCATCGCGGGCTGCTCATAGTTGTCGTTCATCAGCGTGATGTAGTAGAAGATCTGCTCGTCATCCACATACATGCGGCGGATGCCATCCTTGATGATGACCGCCAGCTCATAGGCGTAGGCCGGATCGTAGGCGATCAGATTGGGAATGGTGAGTGCCATGACGATCCCGTGACCGTCCTGATGCTGAAGCCCCTCCCCGGCGAGCGTCGTGCGGCCGGCGGTCGCGCCGAGCAGAAAGCCCTTGCAGCGGGAGTCGCCTGCCAGCCAGGCCAAATCGGCAATACGCTGGAAGCCGAACATGGAGTAATAGATATAGAACGGAATCGTATTGATGCCATGGTTGGCATAGGCCGTTCCCGCCGCCACGAACGAAGAAAATGCGCCGGCTTCGGTGATCCCCTCTTCGAGAATCTGTCCGTCCTTTGCTTCCTTGTAGTAAAGCAGGTTGTCGGCATCGACCGGTTCGTAGAGCTGGCCGGAGTGGGCGTAGATACCGACCTGACGGAAGAGCGCGTCCATCCCGAAGGTACGGGCCTCGTCCGGAACGATCGGAACCACCAGCTTGCCGATGTTCTTATCGGACAGCATTTTTGAAAGCACGCGTACGAACACCATGGTCGTGGAAACCGGCCGATCCGATCCGGCATCGAATTCCTGGAAGATTTTATCGGCCGGCATTTCGACCGGGGTGTACTCCGTGCGTCGGGTCGGCACAAAGCCCCCGAGCTCGTTGCGGCGATTCATGAGATACTGCATTTCCGGACTGTCCTCCGCAGGGCGGTAGAACGGGACACTGTCGATCTCTTCGTCGGAAATCGGCAGGCCGAAGCGGGTGCGGAATTCGCGCAGCGCATCCTCGCCCATCTTCTTTTGCGAGTGAGTGATGTTCTGCCCTTCTCCGGCTGCACCCAGCCCGTATCCCTTGACGGTTTTTGCGAGAATAACGGTTGGGCGGTCCTTCGTTTCGGAGGCCATTTTATAGGCCGCATAGACTTTCATCGGATCGTGGCCGCCGCGGCGCATGCGCTTCAGTTCGGTATCGGAAAGATGCTCCGCAAGCTTCAACAGGCGCGGATCGGTACCGAAGAAATGATCGCGGACATAATCCGCATCCTCGACGGTGTATTTCTGGTATTGACCGTCAACCACCTCGCCCATGCGCTTGACCAGCACACCGTCATCATCATTTTCCAAGAGCGGATCCCAACTGTCGCCCCACAGCACCTTGATCACGTTCCAGCCGGCACCGCGGAAGGACGCCTCCAGTTCCTGGATAATCTTGCCGTTGCCCCGAACCGGTCCGTCGAGACGCTGCAGATTGCAGTTTACGACAAACGTCAGGTTGTCGAGTTTTTCGCGGGCGGCCAGGTTGATGGCCCCCAGCGTTTCCGGCTCATCGGTTTCCCCGTCGCCGAGGAACGCCCATATCTGCTGGTTGGTCGGTTCGCGCAGGCCGCGGTCTTCGAGGTATTTGATAAAGCGGGCGTGGTAAATCGAGGTGATTGGACCGAGCCCCATGGATACCGTCGGGAACTGCCAGAAGTCGGGCATCAGCCAAGGGTGTGGATAAGAGGAAAGGCCGGGCTTTTCGTGCAGCTCGTGCCGGAAGTTGGTCAGGTGGTCATCCGTCAGCCGTCCTTCGAGGTAGGCGCGGGCATACACCCCCGGCGAGGAGTGCCCTTGAAAATAGACGAGGTCGCCCGGAAACTCATCGGTGCGGCCGCGGAAAAAATGATTGAAGCCAACCTCATAGAGCGTGGCAATCGACTGGTAGCTTGAAATGTGGCCGCCGATGCCATCCTCTTCCCGATTGGCGCGTACCACCATCGCCATGGCATTCCAGCGAATCAGGCTCTTGATGCGGCGCTCCATTTCGCGGTCGCCGGGATAAACGGGCTGGTCTTCGAGCGGAATGGTGTTGATATAAGGAGTGTTGGCCGAGAAAGGAAGACGGACGCCATTGCGATGAGCATTCACCTGCAAATCGTGCAGAATGTCCTTAACCCGATCGGGACCCTCGTTCTCGAGCAGCTCGTCCAACGCATCCAGCCAATCCTGCTTGTCATAATCCACATTCGCAGTATTCGTATCGCTTGTATCCATGTTCGATTCCTTGATTTAAAAAAGTGCGCCCAGATTAAATATGACCCTAACTGTACACAATTAAAAAACGCAAAAAAACATGCCTAGTACTATCATGTTTTATGCATTTGGATTCCGTTTTCGTATTTTCCAAGCACCCGCTCCTGCCCGAAAAGCGGTTTCATCCGAAAAATGCGAAAAATCAACCTCGATAAAAATGCGCCAATATTAACTTTTGATCAAATCCAAAAAATCCCAACCGTGCATGATCGGAGGCTATGCGGGCTTTTCACGTATGATGGATTATGGTTTTATGCGCACTCTTTTCTATCGGAGAAAAACGGATGAAATTTATCGGAGCCCATGTGAGCGCCAGCGGAGGCGTGGAAAACGCACCGCTGAATGCCGCCGCTATCGGGGCAAACGCCTTTGCGCTGTTCACCAAGAATCAGCGCCAGTGGCAGGCCAAACCGCTGACCACCGAAAGCATTGACGCCTTCCGGGAAAACTGCGCGGCCCACGATATCCTGCCGGAACACATCCTCCCCCACGACAGCTACCTCATCAACCTCGGTCATCCGGAGGCCGACAAACTCGAAAAGTCGCGCGAGGCCTTTCTCGATGAACTGCAGCGCTGCGAGCAGCTCGGCCTGAAGCTGCTGAACTTTCATCCCGGCAGTCACCTCAAGCAGATCCCTGAATCCGAATGTCTTTCGCATATCGCGGAATCGATCAACCGGGCGCTGGAACAAACCGAAGGCGTGACCGCCGTCATCGAAAACACGGCCGGACAGGGCTCCAATATGGGTTTCCGTTTTGAACACCTCGCGGAAATTATCGATCAGGTTGACGACAAGGAACGCGTCGGCGTCTGCATCGACACCTGCCACAGCTTTGCGGGAGGCTACGATCTCCTGACCCCTGCAAGCTGCGCCGCCGTCTTTGATGAGCTGGAAAAAGTGGTGGGCTTCAGCTATCTGCGCGGCATGCACCTCAACGATTCCAAGAAAGGGCTCGGCAGCCGGGTCGACCGCCATCACAGCCTCGGGCAAGGCGAGATCGGACTCGAGGTGTTCAAGTTTATCATGCAGGACGACCGCTTCGATGATATCCCGCTGATCCTCGAGACCATCGATGACACCATCTGGGCGGAGGAGATAGAGCTTCTTCGAAGCTTTGCTGATTAGCCGCGAAAGAGCGCGAGAAACCCGAAAGCAATACGCATTTAGTAGTACGCAATATGGAAAAAGAACCAAACAACACCATTCTGAACAACATCAGAGTCGTCCTCGTGGAGCCGCTTTTCGGCGGCAACATCGGTGCGGTATGCCGGGCGATGAACAACAACGGCATCACGGATCTGGCCATCGTCAACCCGCGTCCGGAGACGGACTGGGAGGATGCGCGGAAGCTTTCGTGCAATGCCAGGGAGCAGCTTGACGCACGCAGGGAGTTCGCCACCCTCGCGGAAGCGGTGGCCGACTGCACGGTGGTGGCCGGCACCTCGGCGCGCACCGGATTTTACCGCGATACCGCCTATTCCCCGCGCGGGTTTGCGCCGATGGCGCTGGAGAGCGCCAAGGATCATCGTGTTGCTCTCGTCTTCGGCCGCGAGGACAAGGGCCTGTTTAATGAGGAGCTGGCGCTGTGTACCCACATTATCCAGATTCCCTCGAGCGAACTCTATACCTCGCTTAATCTCTCGCACGCCGTTTATGTCTGCTGCTATGAAATCTTCTGTGCGGCCGGCGTATTTCAGCCTGCGGAGGAGAAAGCGGAAGAAGCCGACTCCGAACTGCGCGAACGCATGTTCGCGGTCTGGCGCGAGATGATGATCGAAACCGAATTCACCCACGAGCAGAAGCTCGAGCATATGATGATGGGGCTTCGGCGCATCTTTTCACGCGGCAAGCTCACCATCCCCGATTGCAAGATTCTGATGGGACTCGCCAGGCAGTCCCTCTGGGTCAGCGAACAATGGAAAAAAGAAACCTCGAATGATAAGTGAGAGCCGGCGAGCCATTTCGAATAAACGCGAATACATTTGCAGAGAAAAAACAATTCATGTCCATTAGTGCGCATGCGCTGTTAAGAAAGTTACTTCCATGTCCAGTTTTACCGAAAAGAAACATATCACCAAAGCCGAGATCAATGAACTGCCGATGCGGGCCTACGAAGGTCCGATCCATCTGTGCAACACTGCCGAGGAGGCCGAAGCGGCCGCAAAGAAGCTGCTGAAGGAATCGCTGCTCGGCTTCGACACCGAAACGCGCCCCGCCTTCCGTAAAGGCGAAAGCTACGATCCCTCTCTGCTCCAGCTCGCCACGGAAAAGGCCGTCTATCTTTTCCAGATCCAGCAGTGCGGCCTGACGCCCAATCTGCTCAGCGTGCTTTCCTCGCCCGACATTATCAAGGCCGGTGTCGCCATCGACCGCGATATCAGCGAGCTGCAGGCCGTAACCCCTTTTGAAGCCAACGGCTTTATCGAACTGGCCAATGCGGCCAAAGAGGCGAGGATCAAAAACCTCGGATTGCGCGGCCTGACCGCCATCCTCTTCGGCTTCCGCATCTCCAAAAAGGAGCAGGTCTCCAACTGGGCCCGCAAGGAGCTCACCGAATCCCAGCAAACCTACGCCGCCACCGACGCCTGGCTCGGCCGCATGATCTATCAGAGCTTTGAGAAAAGCGGGCTGGTATAGTTTTTTGGCAGGATCACCAGCCTTGCGGGGCAAACATCCAGCCAACGCTGTAGCATGCGCCGTTGTAGAGTCGGTTCTATGGAACCGATCCGCGATCCCGGATCGCGGCTACAGCTGGAGGGTCACCGGCCTCGGTGACTTTGGTCGGCGGCCCACCGTCCTAGAATTCCATCGAAAGACTGACATATAACCGGGCTTCCTCCGGAATCTCGGTGCCTTCAAATTCCGTGTTGTCACCGATTGAAAAGGCCGCACCCACATCCAGACGCATCAGCCAAAGGTTCACGCCCACTCCACCGGTTGCAATCCAGTCCTGCCAATCGACGGCAAGGTTGTTATACATACCCAGACGAAGCGCCAGCAGCCAGACATCCAGCTCCGCGCCGAAGGAGAGGCGCTGGATATCATAGTTCTTCAGCAGGGTTCCGGTTTCCAGAAGATCGTAGTTTACTTCGGCCATGAACCGCTTGGAAGGCACGAATGCCGCGCCAACGGTCACCTGCGGATCAATGGTATAATCGGGAATGCTCAGGGGAACCGTATCCACCACAACACCGGCATCATTTTTAACATCGATGGTCGCATCGAATCCATCAAACGTTGGTGCATTGAGATTATGTCCGACCACCGCAAACTGCAGCATTTTCATACGGTACAACGCCCCGAGGTCCAGACCGAAGTTTAGGGAGGCTTCGGTATTCTCGTCCAGAATTTCGATTGAATCCTGCAATTCGCTTCCGTCAGCAAAGCGGAATTTGGTTCCGGTCACCGTGCCATACATCCCCTTGGCGGTGATGCCGACCGAGAGATTGTCATTGAAGGCATGACCATAGCTGACCGGAACTTCAAACAATCCGAATCCGCGGAGCGTCACCGTGCTCGTATTGTTTTCATAACTTCTGCTGGTGGGATCATTCGGATCCTGCCCATAGGTAATCAGGTTCAGCATAAAGACCGCATCATCAATACTCTGATCCGATACAACCCCGTCCTTCTTTAGCTGCGTGAGCTGGTAATCTATATATTTTTCAGCATTTACACCTGCTAGGTTTGTTGAAATATTTAAAATATTAGGAGTAATCGTTTGATAGGTCCATGC
>JABDQT010000032.1 GCA_013042165.1 Kiritimatiellales bacterium
TCCATTGGTTTGAATAGTTTCCCAAAGCCGCCGAAAGCCCCAGCCACAGCTCCGTTTCCCGTTGCTTCTGCTTCAGTTCCAGTTCCATGCGCTCGACATCGCCAAATGCGGGACGGGACGCCTGCAACGCCTCGATGGTCCCGGCGGCTTGCATATACCGGTACTGCCTGAACAGCGAGTAGAGGTTTACCACCTCCTCCCGGCAGGCCATTTCATACTGCTGCCGTGCCTTGTAGCGCGCCAAGGCCGCCCCGTAATAGTCCATCCGCAGCTTCAGGAATCCGGGGATCCCGAAAAGGGCGTTAATGCTCGCGCTGAAGTTATCCGTCGTCAGCTCGGTAATATCGCTGACCGTCTGGCTGTAGATTCCCTGCAGTGTCAGTTGGGGAATGCGGTCGAGAAAGACGCGCTTCACCGCAACATCGGACTTGATGATCTCTTCGGCGGCGTTGCGCAGCACCAGATTGTTTTCGAGCATGGACACGGCCGTGTCCCAATCCAGCCGAACTTCGGGCAGAGTCCGGGGATCGATGGATAACTCGGGTCCGTAACGCTCCATCGACGCGCGCCGCTCGGCAACCCGTTCTTCGACACTGCTGCACCCCGCACACCCCAAAAGCAATCCTGCGAGACCTGATGCCGCCGCCATGATGGCGGCAACCGATTTGATTCCTGATGTTTTCATACTCAACTCAATATAGTGCCGATATCTTTTCGCAACACATGCAGGGCGGGCAGCGTGCTCAACAGCACCCCGATGTTGATGCAGACAAAAATCATGACAATTTCCGCAGACATCTGATCCGAGGACAGTCCCGACGCAATGGACCCCGCACCGAACGATCTGTACAACGCGCTCTGGGTCAGGGTTAACGTGAAATAGGCTGCAATACCGGCCCCGTTCACGATCAGGGCATTCTCGAACAACTGCATCGCATACACAACGCTTCGCCGCACCCCGAAACTGCGCAGCAGGGCGATCACATAGGAACGCTGTTGGTATTCAAGAACAGCGAGCGTTCCGAGCACGAGCGCCAGCACGCCCCCCGACGCGCCCGCGAGACCAAACCTCCACCGGACCTGCTTCGACTTCAGGGTGTTCAGGTCGGCGAGCAATTTGAGTGAACTCCGCACATAGACCTTGGTGTCGTCGAGCTTTGCCGTCAACTGCACGGCCCGCTGCAGTGCCGCGATCTCGTCAATATGATTGGCCTTGAGCATCATGACGCGCGAGAAGCCCCGGTTCTCAACCCGCGGCAACATACCCTCGGGCACCAGCACCACATTCCCCTGAAAAAACTTTTCGACCAGTCCATCGAGGCGGCATACGCGGGCCGTAAAGAAATGGTTGTCGATTTCGGTGCGGATCGGCATCCCCACCGGCAACGTATCGCTGAAGAACAGGATCGGTCCATGACGGGTGATGAGACCGGACAGGGCGGACAGTGTCGAATCAGGATACGCCGCAACGCGTGCCATGGAACCGTGCGGTGTTTTTGCGCTGACAAACAACTGCAGCAGCTGGAACACGGTGCCGTAGCGCTTGAGCGGATCCATCCGCGGATGGATCTGACCCGAAGCCACGTCATCACTTGCCGCGCTGATATGCTGCGTGACGAAAAGCGTATCGATTCCGCTGCGCTTCAACCGGGTTTCGAGGTTTTCCGCCATCAGCACAAAAGTGCCGAGCAGGGCCAGCGAGGGCAGCACCAGCGCATAGGCCACCGTAAATCGCGTCAGAACATTTCCCGGTTGCTCACGCCAGCGCCAGAAGATGTCTTTCAACAGGTAGGAAACAATTGAAATCAGTAATTTCATGGGGAAGTTTTTCCAAACGGCTGTCGTGTGTGCAGATCAGGCAGATGCATTCACGCTCCACCATGTTCTCCAGTGCTTTTACAATCAGTCGGGTGTTGAGGTCGTCCAGTCCCGAGGTCGGCTCGTCGAGCAGGAGTACCTGGGCTCCCTTGATCAGCGCTCGCGCAATGGCCGCCCGCTGCTGCTGTCCTCCGGATAGATTCTTCGCTTTGCGATGGGCCACCGGCGCAAGGCCCAGTTTTTCGCTCCAATAGTTTGCTCGCTCCTTGATCAGCGAGTGCTTCAATCCCGCCAGTTCTCCGGCCAGCTCGAGGTTCCGCTGAACCGTGGCCAGCGGCAACAGATTGAATTGCTGAAAGAGGAAGCTCATTTCCCTGCGCTGGTATTCGGGCGAGAACGGGGAGCGGCCCGAAGGTGTCGATACCGATCCCGACTGCACCTTCAGATATCCGGCAAAGATCTTGAGCAGGGTTGTTTTACCACACCCCGAGTAGCCCTTCAGCAGGTTGATTCCCTGCCCGAACGAAAAGGAGTGACCGTCGAAAACCGCAGGCGCATTGTGCGAATAGGCAAAAGCGATTTTGCTGCAGTCCAGCGTTTTCATGGATCCGCCCTCGCCTGCCCGATCCCCAGGTGGCTGCGGCCGGAATAGAGCAGCTCCGCCGCGGGCCACAACTGCTCTACGGCCTCTCTCCATCCGGAAAACGCATCCTTGCCATCCAGCATTTGTGCCACTTCGATTTTCGGAACCGTATGGAACGTCTGATCCGATTCCACCCACAGCTTGCATGTAAGATTTGCACCGATGAGCGGAACCAGCCCCGCCGCCTCATCCGGCTCAAAGCCAAAGCGGTAGATCAGGACATCCTGGTTTTGCAGTTCGGCGATTTGCGTATCATGAAACCGACCGGTATAGACCGCCCCGGAGTCGCGCGCAAATTCAATCGTCAGCTGCTCGGGCGGTATTCCGACAATCTGCGGATCGCGGATCACGATGTGCAGATAGAGTTCCGAAACATCGCGCATCATTCCGATCGGCGTATTGGCGGCCACGCGAAAAACCGTACGATCGGGGGTTACCGGCAGATAGATTAAAAGCTCGCCATCAAACGGCATCTTCAGCCGAGAACGAAGTACCTTCTGCTCAAAGGCCAGTTGTTCGACAACACCGCACGCATCTACTTGCTCCCTGAGCAGCTGCCGCTCGCTTCGGAGCTGCTGCACCAGATTGGTCGAGACCGGAATTTGATCCGCAACGGGCATATTCCGAAGAGCCGGATCGCTGAGTATATATTCCACACGGCCAAGCTCCCGTTCGATATGCTGGAGCTCTTCCCGCAGTCGCAGTTCTTCATTGAGCCGGTTCAACTCCAGTGCCCGCTCCTCGCCCGCGATCTGCTCCGGCCCCGCCTCAGCCCACAAGGAATCCTTCGGCCGAGTTGTGCGGGTGTCGGTCACATGAAAAAGAATGTCGCCATCCGCCGGGGCGGTAACGGGTATGCTGATGAGCGGCTTCAGCTGGGCCTGGAATTCGCCCAGCAGCATGCGGCGGGCGACCGGAAACTCAGCCAGACTGCGCGGGCGCGTCGCTTCGGCGGCGGGACTCTCAGGATCCGTACGGTGATCGCATCCTGCCACGATCACCAACATCCCCGCCGCAATCAATAATTGGTAAGAACGCCGCTTTAACATGCTGTTACGATATCAGAATTACAAAAGATTAAAAGAGAAATGCGGCCCCCGTAAGAACCGCATTATCCCACAACGCATATGGCAGATTATTGCCTGATAATCGTTCCCGTTCCACCTATCCCTGCTCCACTCGAGCTCGTCCCGGTGTATGTGCCACTACCGTCAGTCGGGCTGTTGATCGTCAGGGTAATGGTAATGTTGAACAGCGATGAGGTATCGTTAACAACAACCGTTACAATTGCCCCACTCCTGCTGACACTGATATCATAGCCTGCAATCGTATCACTGTACGATGTGATCGCATTGAGATCTCCCCACTGTAAGGGAATCGTGACATCACCACTGTCTGCTGGATCTACATTATCAATCCAAACGACATCCCAGAAATATAGAATACCAGGAAGATCGTCATCGTCATCATCATGGAAGCACCCGCTCAGTGCCACTACGAAGCATGCGCTGATGGCTATCAGCATGCCGCGTCTCGCAATCTTCAACCATTTCTTTGATGGTTTCATGTACCCTCCCTTAGCCAGTTGGCTGGCTATTGAAAGCGCCTTTTCTTCTGCGCATAACTGGAGAATAACGCGGTATAAAATTTGTGCAACTGCAAAGCTTTACTTTATCTGATTATTATTCCTAAACAGGTATCTTTACTCTTATTTAAAAATTAGAGGGCGAGGTGATCTCTAGATAGATCTATATGAAGCCCGCCACTGCGCCGACTTACATTCTGACGCGTTCGCTCAGCAGGAGGATGTCCTTGAGCTGTGCCTCGTTCTTGGCGGTGGTCCAGCGCTTCTCGAACTCAGAATGCTGGACAATGTGTGCAATGGCGGCCAGCGCCTTGAGGTGCAGTTGCCGCATGTCGCGGCTGCCAACGATCACAAAGAAGGCCTTCACGGATGTATCGGCCTCGAACTCGATTCCCTCCCGGCTGCGCACCAGCAGGATCTTGAACAGCTGTTCGCCGTCGACGATGATGTGGGGAATCGCCACAAACGGGGTCATCACGCAGCTGCCCTGCTCTTCGCGCTCAATGAAGCGCGCGCGAATCTCGTCCGCTGAAAGATCTAATTCGGCCTCGAGGGTTTGCGCAACGGTATCGAGCAGGGTCTGCTGGTTCGCGCCCGGCTCGAGATCGACCGCCCCGGCGGTTTTGAGGATGTCGTCAAACGCGTCGTGCACCACTTCGTCGCGCTGGTGCAGCACCTCGTAGAGCTCCTTTTCGAGCGAGTCGGCCGTGAGCCGCTGGTTGGTGAGTCCTTCGACGATATGCAGCAGCGCATATTCCATATTGGTGCGCTTGCGGCCATAGAAGAAGTAGATCAGCACGCCGACAGCGGCAAAGCCCAGACTGATCTCCACGGCGGCCAGCCCCATATCGATAATCAGCAGCGAGAAGGAGATGATACCGAACAGCGGAAGCCAGGGGCAGAGCGGGACGCGGAAGGTCGGCCGGTAGTTGGTCAGTCGGCTGTGCCGCATTACCAGCACCGCGGCGGCGGAAAGCACGTAGGCACTGATGACGACGGCCGAGGCCGCCTTGACCAGTTTTTCGATATCCAGCAGCAGCGATGCAAGAATCACGATCGAGGTCATGATGATGGCGACGATCGGCTCCCCTTTCTTGTTCACCTTTGCCACAAAGGGCGGCAGCAGCTTGTCGCGGCCGAGCGCCAGCGGATAGCGCGAGGCCGACATGATGCCGGCATTGGCCGTGGTGACAAACGCCAGCATGGCCGCGAGTGTAATGGCGCCAAAGCCCCAGCCACCGGCCAGCAGGCGTGCGGCATCGGCGATCGGCGTGAACGAGCTGGCCAGCTCGGTGCCCGGGAGTACCCCCACGGTTACTATAAGCAGCAGGGCGTAAAGCACTGTAATGGCGATCGTCGCGGCGATGAATCCCGCGGGAATATTAAAGCGGGGATTGCGGACTTCTTCCGCAATCGTGGCGGTCTTCAGCAATCCGCCGAACGAAACAAAGACAAACCCGGCCGTGGAGAGAATCTCTTTGAGTCCCGCGCCTTCCACAACGAACGGCTGGAAGTGGGAAGCATGCATGTTCGGCATGCCCAATGCGAAATAGGTGCCCAGCAAAAGAAACAAGAGCGCCACCAGCAACACTTCGAACTTCGCGGCGGCCTCGGTGCCTTTAATGTTGAGCACGGCGAACAGGATGGTCACCGGTGCGGCCGTGGCGAACAGCGGGATCCGTTCGCCGCTGAGCAGGAACACCACTTCGGCAAGGCCGAAGATGGCGAACGCGGTTTTCAAGGACAGTGCAAACCAGCTGAGCAATCCGGACACGGTGCCCACCAAGGGTCCCAGGCTGCGGGTCAGGAAATAGTAGTCGCCGCCCGCCTTGGGCATGGCCGTCGCCAGTTCGATCACGCTCAGCACGCCGATGAGCGCCAGCAGGCCCGCAATGAAGTAGGAGACGATCATCGCCGGGCCGATCTGCGCAAAGGCCAGACCGGGGAGTACAAAAATTCCGGAACTGATCATGGCCCCGGAGGCTATGCAAAACACATCAATAAAACCCAGGCCTTTTTTCATGGCACGATTTCCTTTCGTCTATGCTGCACAAGCTGCCCGCACGCTGCAGCGATGTCCGATCCTAGCGAATAACGCAGCGTGGTGTCAAAACCCGCCTGCTTAAGCCGGCTCGCAAACTGCTTCCGCTCAAGTTCCGGTGTGCCGTGCAGGTTGCTTCCCGCATATTCATTGAACGGAATGATGTTGATGTGCACGGGGATGCCCCTGAGATAGTCCTCCAACGCCCGCAAATCCTCCTCGCGGTCGTTCACGCCCGACAGCATCAGATATTCAATCATGACCTTTCCGTTGCGTGATGCATCCACCAGTGTTTCACGTAGCTGTTCGAGCGGATATTTCTTCGCCTGCGGCATCAGCTTTTCGCGCACCTCCTGGCGTGCGCTGTGCAGGCTCAACGCCAGGTTCACATCGGGAAAGGTTTCGGCAAACTGCGCCATGGCCTGCGGAATCCCCACCGTCGACACCGTGATGCGCGTACCGGAGAGATTGAAAAAGGGCGCGACTTTCAGGAACGTCACCGCCTCAAAAACGTTTTTCAGGTTGAGCAGCGGCTCGCCCATACCCATGAAGACCACATTGCGGATCGACCGTTTTTCAGGTTTGAGCATGCGGTTTGCCTGCGTGACCTGATCGAGGATTTCGGAGACCGTCAGGTTGCGGGTAAACCCCATCATGCCGGTCGCGCAGAAACTGCAGTAGCAGGCGCAACCCACTTGCGAAGAGATGCAGATTGAAGTGCGTCCGGTCTTGGGCCGCAGCACCACGCTTTCGACCAGATGCTGATCATGCGTCTGAAAAATCAGTTTACTGGCCACATCGACGTCCGAATCATGACGCTCGATCAACTCCAGGCATTCAACCGTAATGCGGTTGCTGAACTCGTCCCGCGCATGTTCGGGCAGTTGGACCAGCGCCTCGTCCCATGAGCCGGCATTCTTGAACAGCGCATTGCGAAACAGCTTCATGCGGTGCGGCTGCACCCCGAGACGACTGCGGAGTTCGTCGATTGCATCGGTATCGTAGATCGTTGGCATGATAGGTTTCTGTATAAAGCAAAAGGCCGGCTTCGCCGACCTTTTTTCCACATTGCAGATCGGGCGTCTACTTAATGGTTTTCTTCGTGGTCTTGATGAGTGTCTTCCACAGCTCCTCCTCGGTCTTGACACCGAGCAGCAGGTCGCGGGCATCCTTTTCACGGAACGTACGCGAAAGACCGGCAATCAGCTTGAGGTAGAATGCGCTCGTTGCGGTCGGAATGACCACAAAGAAAAAGATGCGTGTGAGACTGCGACCGGGGCCGCCAAACTTGACTCCCTTTTTGCTGATGCCCACGGCCATCGAAAGGCCGCCGCCTTCAACACCGCGCACATGCGGAAAAGCCAACCCATTGTCGACAGCCGTACTGATAATCCCCTCGCGCTGCAACGCCATATCGAGCAGGTGATCACCGTCCTCCACAAAACCTTCAGCGGCCATGCGCGTGCACATTTCCGCCAGCACTTCTTCTCCCGTCGTGCCCTTGAGGGGGACCATCATCAGCTCGGGTGAGGTGAAACGGGAAATTCCGGTCTTGCGGGCCTCGCCGTACGAACGACTCTTGCGTTCGGCGAGCACCAGCTGCTCCGGATAATACAGGTAGCGGGCGCAGTTCGAACACCGCTGCATGCCATCGGCCTTTTGAACGCTCTGGACAAGGCTCTTGGTGAGGGCCATGCCGCAACCCGTGCATAAGTCGCTGGCGACCGGTACTATGGCTTCGGGGTGCTTCTGAAGCAACCGGTTGAAGTGCGATTTGACCTGCTGCGGAACATCGGCGCTCAATGAGGCAATCGATTTCTCCAGCTCCTCGAGCCGGGCATTCGGCATCGATACTTTCTTCTGCATATTGGCTACAACGAGTTCCTGCAGTTGGATCAGCTGGTTGATCAGGCTATGTGTGGTTGTCATGATTTGTCCTTAATTAGATAAAACTGGAATTAGCAAAATGTACTAGTTCCGGTTTGGAATGAAAGCTAAAGGCGCACAATTCATTGCACCCCGAGAGCCGGAGCCCGGCAAGACCTGTTTCGGCGATTAAAGTTCAATGACGGCACGCACCAGATCCTGCAGCACAGCTTTTGCATCACCGAAGAGCATCAGTGAATTATCGTTAATGAAGAGCTGGTTGGGAATGCCGGCAAAACCGGGGCTGAGGCTTCGTTTGATGACGATGACCGTGCGGGATTTGTCGACATCCAGAATCGGCATGCCGTAGATCGGACTGCTGGCGTCGTCGCGGGCCGCCGGATTGACTACGTCGTTTGCTCCGAGCACAATCGTGACATCGGTCTGTGAAAACTCGGGGTTGATGTTGTCCATTTCAATCAGTTTGTCATAGGGCACCTCGGCCTCGGCGAGTAATACGTTCATGTGACCGGGCATGCGGCCCGCTACGGGATGGATGGCGAATTTGACATCGATGCCGCGCTTTTCCAGCAGGTCGGCGAGTTCCTGCGTCACATGCTGCGCCTGGGCAACCGCCAAGCCATAACCGGGAGCAATCACCACCTTCTGCGCGTTTTCCATCAGCATTGCCACCTCTTCCGCACCGCAGCTCTTGACCTTGCCTTCGTAGAATTCCTTGCCCGGGATGGATGCCATCTGTTCCTCGCTCACCATCGCACCGCCAAAGAGGACCGTGCCGAGCGAGCGGTTCATCGCCTTGCACATGATCTGGCTGAGAATGATGCCCGATGCACCGACCAGCGAGCCGCTGATGATCAGCCCGTTGTTCATGAGCACAAAGCCGGTGGCCGCCGCCGCCAGACCGGAATAGGAGTTCAGCAGCGCAATAACCACCGGCATATCCGCTCCGCCAATAGCGAGCACCAGCAGGATCCCGAGGAACAGGGCAACAACCACGAGCAGGAACAGAATGAACCCCCAGCCGTTCATAATGAACAATACCGACAGGGCCAGCACGCCCAGCCCCAAGACGACTCGCAGCAGGCTCTGGTTCGGCAGCTGCATCGCCTTTTCGGCATACCCCTGCAGCTTGGCCCAGGCCACGATGCTGCCCGTCAGCGTAACCGACCCTATCACTGCGCTGAGCGCCAACGCAATCGTCCACGGCATAGTTTCTGCGCTGGACGCGGAGGGCGCAATAAATTCGGACAGCGCAACCAGCAACGAGGCGGCTCCACCAAATCCATTAAGTAGCCCCACCATTTCCGGCATGGCCGTCATCTTGACCGTCCGTGCGATGTACGCGCCGATTCCGCCGCCCACGACCATGCCGGCGATAATCCAGCCAAAGGTCAGAACGTGGTGGTCAACCAATGTTGCGATAATCGCGATGAGCATCCCCACGGCACCCGTCAGGTTTCCGCGTGGTGCGCTTTTTGGGGAACCGAGTCCCTTCAGTCCCAGTATGAAAAGGACGGCCGCAACGAGGTAGGCAAGATTGATGAGTTGGGTCATGGTTGATCCTCTAAGCTTAAAACTGAATCGTATGTCGTGGTTTCGTCATCCTTACTGCTTACTTCGTATTGCGTATTACTGAACGGAACCTCGTCATCCATCAAGCTATCGACTGTATATGCCGCAGGCTCCTCACACAGTTTGAGGGTGCGCTCAACGGGCACGATGGATAGCAGCATCTTTATGATTTCGGTCAACAGCCATGCGCGATGTTCAAATACTTTGTCGCCAAGCACATGGCGTCCTCGATAATACCAACCCCGACTTTCCCGTGCCGATCCAAGAGCGTATTCATAAAACCGAGAGCGATCCTTTCCACTTTGTTTTGAATAGCCCTCTTCTATATTGGCGGCAATGGAGCCGACGGCTCGATATAGCTGGTTTGACAACGCTTTTGTTCTTTGATCATCCACGAGACCGGAAACATCTTTCCAACAAATGTCGGAGAGAAACAGTGCAAGTCGGTATACCTTCATCTTCCAAAGCACATCAACCCGGATGACTTCCGGTACACTTTTTTCCCATTCTGAAAATTTCATGCTCTTTCCCTGCCAGGCAATACGCAGTACGCAATAAGTAATACTCTACTTTTTCTTCTTGAACATGTGTAGCATGCGGTCGGTCACCATGAACCCGCCGACAATGTTGATCATTGCGAGCACCACCGCGAGAAAACCAAGAATAACGGAAAAGAACGTACCATTCTCGCCCGACCCAGCGCAGAGGATCGCACCAATCACGGTGATGCCCGAAATCGCATTCGATCCGCTCATCAGCGGCGTATGCAGCGTGGGCGGCACCTTGGTGATCACCTCATAACCCACAAAGACCGCGAGGACAAAAATGGTTAACGCACCTATCAAAGCTTCCATGGCTATGCTCCTTGCTCCATGAGCGGTTTAATCATTTCGTGAACCACCTGCCCGTCATGCGTCAGCAGCGAGCCCTTCACAATTTCATCTTCGAGGTCGATGGCAAACTGCTCCTCCTTGACCATGTTCAGCAGGAAGGTGGTGATGTTTTTGGAATAGAGTTGCGAGGCATGCACAGACGAGCGGGAGGGATAGTCGGTGTATCCGATAATGCGGACGCCATGCTTTTCGACGACTTCCCCCGCCACGGCCCCTTCGGTATTGCCGCCGCGTTCGGCGGCCAGATCGACAATGACCGATCCCGGGCGCATGGCCTGCAGCATGTCATCGGTAATCAGCACCGGTGCCTGCTTGCCGGGAATCGCCGCCGTCGTAATGACCACATCCACCGAGGTCACCTTGGCCTTCATCTGCTCCTGCTGCTTCTTGTAAAACTCGTCGGACTGCGCTTTGGCATACCCGCCGGCATCCTCGGCATCGGCGGTTTCTAGATCGAACTCGATAAACTTTGCGCCCACACTCTCGACCTGCTCCTTCACGGCCGGGCGGGTGTCGTAGGCCTCGACCACGGCACCGAGGCGCTTCGCCGTTGCAATGGCCATCAGGCCCGCTACGCCCGCACCAATCACAAACACCTTGGCGGGAGTGATGGTGCCGGCGGAAGTCATCAGCATCGGGAAATATTTGGGCAGCATCCCGGCCGCCTCGATTACTGAGCGGTAGCCGGCAATCGCCGCCATGGAGCTGAGCACATCCATGCTCTGCGCGCGGGTGATGCGGGGAACAAACTCCAGCCCGAAGCCGCTGATCCGCTTGGCGGCCAGCTGGCCCATCAGGTCGAGCCGGAAAAAGGCATCCATCAGGCAGATCAGCGTGGACCCATCCTTCATGCCGTTGACTTCCTCAGTGGTCGGGGGCCGCACCTTGAAAATGATGTCCGCGGCCTGATAGAGCGCCTCGGCGTTGGGAGCAATCTTTGCACCCGCTTCCTCGTAGGCATGATCCGCAATGAAGGCCCCGGCTCCTGCCCCGCTCTCGATCATGACCTCGAGGCCCGCCTTGGTGAGCGCCGAAACCGATGCGGGAATCAAGGCAATCCGGTTTTCATCAGCCAACGTTTCCTTCGGAACAGCAATCAACATTTTTACCCCCGTAACCTGCTATAATAACCGCGCTCGGCATTGGCGGGTATTGTGCGCATCGCCAATACACTGTCAAGTGCGTCTTCATCGCTTCCACGGCATATTAAACCGCGGGGAGGCTACTCAGCTTGGATCAACCGTTCAGTTCACCGATTAAACCGAGCCCCTTCAAGGTCAGCTTCGTGTCAATGGCGGCCTCGACATCCCAATCTTTGAAGATCCATCCTGCATAGCCGCCGGTGCAGCAGACCGGCAGTTTTTTCACACCAAAGTCCGCTTTCAACGAGGTGAGAATCTCGCGCACCATCCCACGGTATCCGAGTCGGGCGCCAATCTGCATCGCCTGCCGCGTATTGTGTCCGACCACCGCCTTCGTTTTGGACGGGGCCACGTGCGGCAGCAG
>JABDQT010000033.1 GCA_013042165.1 Kiritimatiellales bacterium
ACATGCAGCAGGCCGCCCGCGTATCCGACCTTACCGCTTTCATGTATGAAGGGGTGCTGGTAGAATTCGGAAAGACGAGACAGTTGTTCACCAACCCGGAGAACCCGCAGACGGAAAACTACATTACCGGGCGATTTGGTTGATACTACGTATTTCTTGTTACGTACTTCGTATTTCCCCTGCGACTGAGAAGCAATACGTAATATTCAGTACATAATACTGAATATGAGTTGAGAGGTCAGGCAGATAAATGAAACGGCAGAAGAACAAAGCAATGCCAGCAGACACAATTTTTCTGCCAAAAATATTTCTGCCCTAGTTACGTTGCACAGAGTTCAGCACGGCAAGGCACTACGTAATACGCAATAAGTAATAATTAATATGGAGAAGACCCATGGCAAAACATCTCGAAAAGGAACTCGATCGGCTCAAGAAACTGATCTACGCGCTCAGTGCCCACGTTGCCGAGAATCTTGAGCTGGCCGTCAAATCATTGCAGGACAATGATGTCGAGCAGGCGGAACAGGTGATCGCTTTGGATCTGGCGATTGACGACATGGAGATCGAAGTCGAAGAAGAGTGCCTGAAGGCGCTCGCACTCTATCAGCCGGTGGCGATCGACCTGCGTTTCATCGTTGCGGTCATGAAACTGAACAACGATCTGGAACGTATCGGCGACCTGGCGGCGGATATCGCCAAGAACGGCATAGCCATTAACGCGGCACCCAAACCCAAAGTGCCGCTTGATCTGAACCAGATGTGTTATCTGGCCAAGGCCATTGTCCATAAAAGCCTCGACGCCTTAGTCAACATTGATCCTTATCTTGCACGTGAAGTGATCAAGGACGACGAAGCCATCGACAATCTGAAAGCGGAGATGAAGGCCGAGATCGTGGCCGCACTCCAGCGCGAGCCGGAACATGCCGAAACACTCATGACTCTGCTCGCTGTCACCCATCGTTTGGAGCGTATCGGGGACCATGCCACCAACATTGCTGAAGATGTCATCTACATGGTTGAGGCGGATATCGTCCGGCATCAGTCTATCGACAGCTAGCTTTTGGCTGCAGGCATAAAAAAACGCCGGTCTTCCATGGGAAGCCGGCGTTTTTGCTTTTGGCCTTGAAGCAGCTTACACGTCTTCAAACAACCAGGTGGAGAGATAGCGCTCGCCGGTGTCGCAGACAATCGTGACGATGAGCTTGCCTTTGTTCTCCGGCCTTTTCGCCAGCTCAACCGCGGCATGCACATTGCCGCCGGCCGAAATACCGCAGAGGATTCCCTCCTCCTTGGCCAGACGGCGTGCCATAGCACCCGCCTCATCGCCATCGATTTGAATGATTTCATCGATCAGCGAAGTATCGAGGTTGTTCGGGATAAATCCTGCACCGATGCCCTGGATCTTGTGGGCCCCCGGCTTGCCGCCGGAAATGACCGGAGACTTGATCGGCTCAACTGCAACAGCCTTGAGCTCCGGCTTCCGAGGCTTGAGCGCGGAGGCCACCCCGGTAATGGTTCCGCCGGTTCCGACACCCGCAACAAATATATCGATCGCGCCATCGGTGTCCTTCCAGATTTCTTCGGCGGTGGTGGTCCGGTGAATCTCCGGATTGGCCGGATTATCAAACTGCTGCAGCATGATGGCATCAGGATTTTCCTCGACCAGCTTTTCGGCGGCCGCAATGGCTCCGGGCATCCCTTTTTCCGCCGGGGTCAGCACCAGTTCCGCCCCGAGTACCTGCAGCAGACGCCGGCGTTCAATACTCATGCTTTCCGGCATGGTGAGAATCAGCTTGTATCCCTTGGCCGCAGCGGTGAAGGCCAGAGCGATGCCGGTGTTTCCGCTCGTCGGCTCGATCAGGGTGGAACCCGGCTTGATCAGATCTTTCTTCTCGGCATCTTCGATCATGGCAACGCCAATACGATCCTTGACGCTGTAGAGCGGGTTGCGTGATTCGAGTTTCACGGCCACGGTTCCGGGCAAGCCCTCGGTGATGCGGTTGAGCTTGACCAGTTGGGTGTTACCTACGGTTTCTGTGATGCTGTTGTATATGGGCATTTTCTATTCTCCCTTTAATTAGATATTGAACATGATGGGCAGATCCGCTGTGCGTTTGATGTAGTCATCGTGCAGTTCCTTCAGCGTGATCTTCGAAAAATATTCGCGCAGCTCGTCACTGGCTCCCTGCCAAACGCGCTGCACCACACAGGTATCCGAGCGGCTGCAGCCCTCGGCCAGACAGCCGACGAGATTGATGTCCCCTTCCGAAGCCGCCAGAATATCGTAGATGCTGATGTCCGCCGCTTTCTTGGCAAGACGGAAACCCCCGCGCAGGCCGCGCACGCTGTTCACCAATCCGGCATTCTTTAGCGGAACGATGATCTGCTCAATGTAGTCGGTGGATATCCCTTCCTGCTCGGAAATTCTTTTCTTGGGAACGGGCTGGTCCCCCTCCAAACGGGATATACACAGCAGGATACGGGTGGCATAACGTCCCTTGGTCGATAGTTTCATAGTTTGCTCCAATCAATCTTTGAATTGGTTATAGTATTTATCATGTATAAAGGTGAGTGATTTGCCCGTCAAGATGATTGTATTAAAAAACCGTAAGGGTTTTATGGAATACCCCGCATGCAGCCTCAAAGAGCAAAAAAATGAGATAATGCGACGCTTCGAAACGCTAGGCCGGGCGGAGGCTCTTCCCCATCGACTTGCTGCGCAGCTGCCCGCAGGCCGCATTCACATCGATGCCCTTTGACCAGCGGACGGTCGTATTGATGCCGGCTTTTTCCAACTGCTGAATATAATGTTCCACCGTTTCGCGGCGGGAGGTCTTTCCATCATACTCATCGATTTCACTCAGCGGGATCAGATTGACGCGGCACGGGAATATTTTGAGCATATTGATCAGCTCTTCGAGATCCTGCTCGGTGTCGTTCACATCCCGAATCATCGTGTATTCAAACGTGATGATGCGCTTGGTGCGCCGGGTATAGTCGCGGCAGGTGGCCATCAGTTCATCGAGCGACCACGACACATTCACCGGCATCAGCTCGTCGCGGATATTGTTCGACGGTGAATGCAGCGAAACCGACAGCTCAACCTGCAGGCCTTCGTTTTCGAAGCGCTGAATGCCCGGCACCACCCCGCAGGTGCTGACGGTAATACGGCGCGCCCCGAGGCAGAACCCGTCAGGATCGTTCATGATGCGGATGGCGCGCATGACCTCGTCATAGTTATCGAACGGCTCGCCGATGCCCATGAAAACCAGATTGGTGACCCGGTCGCCATACTCGCGCTGAGCGGAGAGCAGCTCGCCGACAATCTCGCCGGCCTTCAGGTTGCGCTTCACCCCGTTTTGCCCGCTGGCGCAGAAAGCGCAGCCGAACATGCAGCCGACCTGACTCGATACACAGACCGTTCGACGATCGTCGGCGGGAATGAGCACCTCTTCGATCAGCTCGCCATCGACCAGACGGCTCAGGATCTTGCGGGTGCCGGTATTCGACTCCTGAACCTCGACCTTCTCCAGGGCATGCAGAATAAATTCGGCATCCAGCTTGTCGCGCAGCGCCTTCGGAAGGTTCAGCATTTCAGCCCAGTCCTGCACCTGATGCTGATACAGCCACTGCCAAATCTGTTTGGCGCGGAACTTCTTCTCGCCCGCCTGCACCACCCATTCCTCCAGTTCCGAAAGAAAGAGGCCGTGGATAAACTGTTTTTCGCCTGTTTGCATGACGCGGCGGAGTTAGCCACAAGCCTGTAGTATTAGGCAAGTGGCAATAACGACCATTCTCCTTGCAACCTAATGCTTAACACTTAAAACTCTCCCCATGAAGCCGCACATTGGAGTACTCGGACCCAACACAACGACTCCGGAGCAGTATGAACTGGGCGTGGAGGTTGGAAGGCAGATTGCAAACGCCGGCGCGGTGCTCGTCTGCGGCGGGCTCGGCGGCATGATGCAGGCCGCGGCCGAAGGCGCCCGATCCGCCGGCGGGCAGACCATCGGCATACTGCCCGGCAGCATCAGAAAACAGGCGAACGCCTATGTCGATGTCGCCATCCCGACCGGTCTCGGAGTTTATCGAAATGCCGTACTCGTCAGCTCGTGCGATGCTGTCATCGCCGTACACGGCGCCTATGGCACCCTCTCCGAAATCGCCTTTGCCCTGCGGCTCAATATTCCGGTGGTCGGACTCCACACCTGGGAAGTCCACCGCGAAGGAAAACCCGACCCCGG
>JABDQT010000035.1 GCA_013042165.1 Kiritimatiellales bacterium
GAATTGTCCTGAGCAGGGAACTTTTTTTGACAGGATAACAGGATTTACCGAATGGGATATTCCTGTGCATCCTGTTCTACACCGTCTGCGAATAGCGGCCTTTGCGCTGTTCGTTCTGGAGGTAGGCGTCGAAGCGCATGGCGACGATGCGCACAAAGAGGCGGCCGAGCGGCGTGACGTGCAGACCCTCTTTTTCGCGACGAACGAGGCCGTCGGCTTCGAGGTCGTCGAGCGAAGCGATGTCGGTCTTGAAGTGTTCCGCGAAATCGATCCCCATCTCCTCCGAGAGCCGGGCATAGTCGATGTAAAGGTTGCACATGATGTGCATGATGGCGTGGTAACGGAGCTTGTCCTCTTCGGTCATCGTATAGCCGCGCACCAATGGCAGTTTCCCGTCGTCGAGCGCGGCATAGTAATCTTCCAGTTCCTTGTGGTTCTGGAAATAGGTCCCGCCTGCATGCGAGATGGCCGACATGCCGAAGCCGTGCAGGTCGACGCCCTTGTGCGTGCTGTAGCCCTGAAAATTACGCTGCAGCGTTCCGTTGGCCAGCGCCTGCGCCATGCCGTCGTCCGGCTTGGCAAAGTGGTCCATGCCGATGTAGACATAGCCCGCACCGGTCAGCTTTTCGATGGTAAGTTGCAACAGCTTCAGCTTCATCTCGGCATCGGGCAGGCGGTCCTCGAAGCTTTTCTGGAACGGCTTGATCCATGGGATGTGCGCATAGCTGTAGATGGCGAAGCGGTCGGGGGAAAGACTCAGCGCATCGTCGAGGGTTTGGGTAAAGCTTTCGACGGTCTGGTTCGGCAGGCCGTAGATGAGGTCGAAGTTGATCGAATCAATGCCGCTGTCGCGCAGCCACTGGTTGGCTTCGGCAATCATTTCCAGCGGCTGAACGCGGGTAATGGTTTGCTGTACCTCGGGATTGGTGTCCTGTACGCCGAGCGAAGCGCGGTTGAAGCCGCCATTGCGCAGGGCCTGCACCTTTTCGAGGGTCAACGAGCGCGGATCGATCTCCGCACCCGCTTCGACGATTGAAGCCATGGAAAAACGATCCCGGATCAGTTGGCCGAGCTGCTCGATTTCAGAAGGCAGGAAAAACGTCGGGGTTCCGCCGCCGAGCTGGATCTGCACCACCTCGGAACTGCTGTCGATAAGATCGGAGCGCAGCGCCAGTTCCTTTTCCAGATAGGTGAGATATTCCGCGCTTTTGGCCTGGTTGCAGGTGACGATGTTGGTGCATCCGCAGTAGAGGCACTGCGTGGAACAGAACGGCAGATGGAAGTAGAGGGATAAAGGTTTAGCAGTTTGCGGTTTGCAGTTTGCGGTTTGGAACTCCTCCGTGAAATGCGTCGCCGGCGGATACGAGGTATAGCGGGGCCCCGGAACATTGTATTTACGAAGTTGATCGAGGCTGACGCTTATTGGATTCATGGCGTGGATTATGACGGATTTAATGAATGGGAGAAAAACATGAAATGGTTGAAATTTGAAAGCGGGGAGTGCCCGCAATATGCATTGGGGTATTTTCGCTTCATAACGGCGATGAAGTTGTTCTGATCTTTTGAGTCATGCCAGCAACCTATCTTGACAAGTCCCGTGCTTTGAATTAGACCTTCCAGTCGGGAAACTGAGCTTTGGAACGACCTGAAAAGGCCCCGTATTCTACCGTTGTTCAGTGTGGATGAGGTTGCCGGGGTATGCTCTCAATGGCTAATTAATTGCACGCATCACATGTAATGGGAGACACGCATGAAACATCGATTCCGGATTCACCCTCTGCTTTCCAAATGTCTGTCGGCAAGCCTGCTCATCCTGTGCTTTCTGCCGCCGGGCTTTGTCCATGCCCAGGATAATCCGGATTGGTACGGGGTCTGGTGGCGGGGAGGCGAAGACGCTAGGGCGATGAAGGAAAAATGTCCATGGATCAAAGGGGTGTTTGTCAGGATGGCATGGGCGGACGTTGAGCCCCGGTCCGGCGAGTTTGACTGGGACTTTTTTGAAAGGGAAATCACCCGCTATGCCGAGGCGGACATGTACATTCAGTTCATGATCTGGACTGGAGGTCATGCAC
>JABDQT010000036.1 GCA_013042165.1 Kiritimatiellales bacterium
GGGATGGCCGTCGCGCATCACTTCCGGCAGGCCAACCGCATTCCTGCGCAGACTGATCAGTTCCCGGGTCAGCACATCGATCCTTCCGAGGGTCTCCACATTGAAGGTACCATCTTCATGTTCCTCGTTGACGATGCCGATAATGACAAAGTCGAAGAGGTTGAACCGTGTCTTCACTTCGTTGTGGAAGACGCGGATATGCTCATCCTCGGCGAGCATGTTTTCCGGATCATTGTCAAAACTGACCTTCGGGAACTGCGCCCCGAAAAGGATGGTAAGGGCGAGGGCCAGACCGATGATGATCCAGGGAAAACGAACGCTGAACGTGGTCATTCTAAGCCGTTTCATATAAATCTCCTGCCGGAATAAATTCCTTATAAAACAATACGTAATGAATGTCTATTCTCTGTTTGCGCAACAGTTGCAGATGCAGTCAAGCAGGGCGATGGGCCGCTCATCGGCGATGGAATACCAGACTTCCTTGCCGCGCCGCTCGGCCTTCAGCAGGCCGCTGCGCCGCATATGGTTCAGGTGTTGCGAGGCCGTCGCCTGCGCGATACCGAGATAGGCGGTAATATCGCAAACGGGCAGCTCGCTGGCGGTGTGAAGCGCATCCACAATCCGCAGGCGTAGCGGATGGGCCAGCGTCCGCAGCATTTCTGCGGCCTGACCGATGGTTTCCACAGTCAATTTATCAAGCGCGCAATTGAGCTCTTTTGTTTTCATGCCGGCTAACATATGCAAATATATGTATATGTCAATAAATAAAAATAAAAACTGGTGTGCGGCGGTGGGTCTGTGCGATATATTCCATCGATGTTCAGCTGACTTTTCAGTATGTGACGATAAACAGGGTAGTGGTGTATATAGGATAGAACATGGCCGTGGATGAACGAACAGATCAGGAGCTGGTTCAGGCCTGCCTGGAGGGAAACCGATATGCCTTCGAGGATCTGGTGCGTCGCCATCAGGATTCGGTGTTCGGACTGGCTGTAGGCATGATGCGAAACCGAGAGGACGCAGCGGATATGGCACAGGACGCTTTTATTAGGGCTTATGCGAAGCTGGAACAGTATAACCCGGAATACTCTTTCCGCTCCTGGATTCTGCGTATCTGCGCCAATCAAACGAAGAACCTGTTCCGCAAGCGGATGCGCCGCCGTAGTGCGGAAGAAAAGCACCTGCAGGAAAACTCGATACGCGATGATGAGACTGAAGCGGACTTCCAGCAGCTGGAAGATGCGCTGGCCAGGTTGCCGGCTAAGCTGGCGGCACCGTTAAGGCTCAAGCATATGGAGGGACTCTCGTACGAAGATGTGTCGGAGATTCTCGGAATTGGTGTGAGCGCGGCCAAAATGCGTGTACTGCGCGCAAAAAAACAACTCGCGGAGATGATGATACCATGAATGATGAAAAAAAATTAATCGAACGACTGGAGCAGCATCGGACACGGGCTCCGGAAGGATTTGCTGATCAGGTAATGGATGCGCTGCCTTCGTTTCGAAAGAAGAAAGCGCGCGGATTCTGGCCGACCTCTGGTCAGTGGATTGCTCCGGCTCTGGTCGGAGCGGCGGCCGCGGTGCTTGTACTGCTGGGCGTGGGGCATTTTCGGCCAGCGGAGCAGATGTCCCAGGTCGGTTTCCATTTCGAATTGCATGCACCGGGTGCCGACAAGGTTGAGCTGCTGGGAACCTTCAACAACTGGCAGGCTGATGATATTGTGCTGGCCGGGCCCGATGCCTCCGGACACTGGACGGCGACGGTCGAGCTGCCCGAGGGGCGGCATGAATATATTTTTCTGGTCGACGGGGAGCGCTGGTTGGCAGATCCCAGGGCGGCCACCCATCGGCCGGACGGCTTTGGTCGGGTGAATACGGTGATCAATATTTATGAAGAAGAGAATGCATAGAATGGTATGGGCAGTCCTGCTGGCCTGCTCTTTGGCGGTGGCAACCCACGCCGGTCCTGCCGGTGACTGGAAGGTATTGCGGAAGAAGAATATCGCCTGCGGTTTCAGCGACGAGCGGGTTGATCAGGTTCTGGCGGAATGCCGTAAATACGGGCTCTCGGCGAGCGAAACGGATGCCCTGCTCTCCATGGTCTACATCGCCCATGCAGAGCA
>JABDQT010000037.1 GCA_013042165.1 Kiritimatiellales bacterium
CTGCTGCAGCATGCGCACAATCCGGTGGACTGGTATCCCTGGGGCGAGGAAGCATTTGCGCGGGCCAAAGAAGCGGACAAGCCGATCTTTCTGTCGATCGGTTATGCAACGTGCCATTGGTGTCATGTGATGGAGCACGAGTCGTTCGAAAACGAAGAGATCGCGAATCTGATGAACGAGGCCTTCGTCTGCATCAAGGTTGACCGAGAGGAACGCCCGGACATCGACAATATTTACATGACAGTCTGTCAAATGATGACGGGTTCCGGCGGCTGGCCGCTGACTATTTTCATGACGCCTGACAAGCAGCCCTTTCATGCGGCGACCTATATTCCACCCGAGGCGCGTTTTGGACGAATCGGCATGACAGAGTTGATCCCGCGGATTTCCGACGCATGGAAGACCCAGCGCGAAAAGGTGCTGGAATCCGCCGGTCAGATAACGGATGTTCTGGCTGCACAGGTTGCGCAGGGCTCGGGCGCAGAGCTGAGCCCTAATCTGCTGGCAGAGGCATACAAGGAGTTGCTCACTCAGTATGATTCAAGCAAGGGCGGTTTCGGTGAGCAACCCAAGTTTCCGACCCCGCACAAATTGGTTTTTCTGCTTCGGCATGGGGCAGCAGATGGCGTCAAGGCGGTCGAGCATACGTTGGAGGAGATGCGCAAGGGCGGCATATTTGATCAGGTCGGTTTCGGATTCCATCGCTATTCCACCGACAACGAATGGCTGCTGCCGCACTTTGAAAAGATGCTCTATGATCAGGCCTTGTTGGTGATCGCCTACACGGAAGCATTCGAACGGACCGGCAAGCCGTTTTATCGGGAGGTCGCCGAAGAAATTCTGACCTATGTGATGCGCGACATGACCGCACCGGAAGGCGGTTTCTATTCCGCCGAAGATGCCGACTCCGAGGGCGAAGAGGGGCTATTCTATATTTGGGATGCCGATGAAATGAGAAAGGTCGTCGGCGATGACCACGAATTTGTTGCCAACGTGTGGAATATTTCCGAGTCCGGAAACTTTCGTGATGAATCCACCGGCCAGCAGAATGGAAAGAATATTCCGCATCTCTCCCGCCTGTTAAGCGTGGAGGAGATGCGGCGCCTGGCCGTGTCGCAAGCAAAGCTGTTTGAAGAGCGTGAAAAGCGAATTCATCCGCTGAAGGACACGAAGGTGCTGACCGATTGGAACGGGCTGATGATTGCCGCCTTCGCCAAGGCGGGGCGTGCTTTCGGCAACGAGGCCTATATCCAGGCGGCCATCAAGGCCAACGCGTTTATCGAAGCGGAGATGCGGCGGGAAGACGGCGGGCTGTGGCACCGTTATCGTGAGGGTCATAAGGCCGTCATGGGCCAGATGGAGGATTATGCCTTCATGATTCATGGCCTGCTGGAGCTCTATGAAAGCACGCTTGATGTTGGTTATCTGAAAACCGCGCTGAAATATAACGACATCCTGAGTGAGTCTTTTGTGGACGAAGGTAAGGGCGGTTATTTCATGACGGCCGACAACGCGGAAGCATTGATCGTCAGACCAAAGGAAATCTATGACGGCGCTATTCCCTCCGGCAACTCGGTGCAGATGCTGAATTTACTCAAGCTGGCACGACTGACCGGACGGTCCGAGCTGGAGCAGCAGGCCGTTGAAACCGGCAAGGCCTTCAGCGGCTCGATCAACCGTTCGCCCTCCAACTTTGCACAGGCCTTGATTGCCCTGCAGTTTACGGCAGGCGATCCTGTGGAGATTGTTGTGGTCGGCGATCAGAAGAACAGCGATACAAAAGAGATGCTCGCCTACATCAACAGTGTTTACAAACCCGGCAAGGCCGTACTTTTCAAGGAGGCCTCGGATAGCGGAGTGCTGGCGGAGCTGGCACCCTTTACGAAGGAGCAGGAGATGCTTGATAGGAAGGTCACGGTCTACATCTGTCGCAACTTTGCCTGCGAAAAACCGATCAATTCGCTCGAAGAGTTGAAGGAACGGTTCAGGTAGGGCGCTTTCGCCGAGAGCGCCGTTTGCTGAATAGTGCCAGTGCGCAACGGACGGCTCGACGAGCCATCCCTGCCTGCCTTCCTTATCCCTGCCCGTTGCCTTCGTAGGTCATGAGGAAGTTGAAGGCGAGGTCATCCTCGGACAATCCGCTGTACATGACACTCACCATTTGGTCTTCGGCTTCCAGCAGCTGGGTTTCGGTAACCATCAGTTCCATGCCGACCCGGTTGTAGCTGAACAGGGTAAAAAAGGCGCCGAGGCCGATAAGCACCGAAGCCGCCATGGCCAGCGCGGGTTTGAGTCCGAAAATTCGGATCGGCTTCCTTTCGGGAGCGTTTACGCGGGCTTCGCGCAACACATTCTGCAGGGCTTTGGCGGAGGGTTCTTCCGCGGCTTGGAATGCCTGCTGCGACTCAAGCAGGGCATGCTGAAACTGCTGACACGGCTTGCAGTCGTGCAGATGGGCGGCAAGGGGATTGGCCTGCCGAGCCGGCATTTCGCCGGAATCCTGTAAAAGCATTAGTTTTTCTGCGTTTAGGCACTTCATGACATGGCCTCCTGTAACTCTTCGTACTCTTCCTTTAATATAGAACGCAGCTTGGTCAGTGCATATTGCATCCGAGCCAGACAAGTATTGATCGAGCACTTCTGCAACCTGGCGATTTCCTTGAACGAGGTGTTGCCATACATGCGTAAAAGGAACACTTCCTTCTGCTCGGGTGACAGGGTTTTTACCGCTTCTTCAATCTGCAAGCCCAATGCGGTTCCGCCTGCTTCCTCAGCCGGAGAGATGCCCGGTGCGGCCAAATGGTCTTCCAGTGTGCTGTCTCCGTCTTCGCCCCCCATGCTGGTCTGCATCGAGATGTTTTTTTTATTTCGCCGGGCACGATCGATAATCAGGTTGTGGGCAATCCGGAACAGCCAGTTGAGGAAATTCTTGTGCCGAAACTTATGGATGTTCTTGAGTGCGCGAAACCAGGTTTCCTGAAAGATCTCGTCGGCATCCTCGCGGCCTTCGGTCATTTTCAGGATAAAGGAATAGAGCGGACGCTTGTATCGTTCCACCATCGGTTCCAGCGCATTGGCGTCGCCTCCGAGGTAGGCGTTGATGCAATCAATATCCGATTTATCCATAGGCTCGTATTTCTTGTTGCATACTGCGTATTGGCAAACGACATGAGGTGCCGATTCGTAATAATACACAATACGCAGTAAGCAGTATGTTCATCAACTTAAGCATCAAAACGAAAATCATCTAATATCTATTGCGTGAATTCTGAGAAGATTTTACCGGAGACGGGGTCGTTTTCCAGTTTCACGGCCATGCCTTTTTCATCCTCGAGTTCCAGGGTAAACCAATCGCACTGGCCGTTGGCGAAAAAACGGACACGATGGAGATCTTCGTAGGCATCGTCCTCTTCGGTCCAATCCTTCTCGAAATCCTTCACATTCAGGCCGTCCGGCAGAAAGCGATGGATCTCCTTTTCAATGCCCCCGGTGGAGGAGGCTTCGTTCTCGCCCTCCACATAGCCGAGTCGTTTGAGGACTTCCTGATCGAGCTCGCCGTCGGCGGAATTGGTGGCAACCGATGGCGTGCCGCCGAGAAAGACCTCCATCGTTTCATGGTTGAGGACCACCATGAGGGTTTCCTCGCGCATGATCGCCATGCTGCGCGCATACTTGGCCATACGGGAGATAGTGCGCGATGCGGTGCGCAGCTGGGTTCCCCGGAAGGAGCCGGCGAAGTACGGCAGGGAAATTCCGGAAATAACGACGACCAGCACCAGCACCAGAATGACTTCCATCAGGGTGAAGCCGCTGCGATGGGTAGGACGCTTTCGTCGAAAGCGCCGCGGACGGCTCAGCGAGCCGTCCCTACCTGATGGAGTACCAGTCATTGTATGATGCTATTCCCAGTTGTTGATGACCATACCCTTGGCCGACGTACAGGAGAGATCGAAGGTGTGGGTGTTGCGCGATCCGGGAGCGGCATAGACGAAGGGTTTTTCCCACGGATCCATCGGCACGACTTTCTTTTCCAGAAAGGGGCCGCCCTTGGACTCATCCAGCAGACCGTCGAGGCTGGAAGGATAGTTTCCGTTCATCATCTCATATTCCTGAATGGCCATGCTCAGCGTATTGATCGTCTGCTTCGCCTTGGAGATTTTGGCCTGCTCGGTACGGCCGCCCATGCGCGGAATGGCAATGCCCGCCAGAATGCCGATGATGACGACAACGAGAATGATTTCAATCAGGGTGAAGCCCGATCGCTTGCTCAAGTGTTTGTCTTTTTTGGTCTTCTTCATGGGATCTCTCCTTCAGTTGATTATACATGCAGCGAATCGGTCAGCGTCAGCACGGGCAGCAACAGGCACACGGCAATGCCGCCGACCACCAGCGCGACCATTACGATCAGCAGCGGTTCCAGAATCGTGGTACAGGTTTTTACAAGACGGTCGAGTTCTGTGTCGTATCGCCGCGTAATATGCGTGAGGCAGCTGGGCAAATCACCGGTTTCTTCGCCGACCGCCAGCATATCGATCAGCAAGCGGGGGAACACCTTGCCCTGCGCCAGCGGCTTGGACACGCTGGCCCCGTCCGTCACGCGCTCGCGCGCCTTGCCGATTTCATCGGAAATAACAACATTGTCGATGGTTTTCTGCACGATGCCGAGTGCGGGCAGAACGGAGACGCCGTTCTGCAGCAGCGTGCCCAGGGTGCGGGCAAAGTGAGCATAGGCATTCGTGGTGATGACCGAGCCCATGATCGGGATGCGCAGCTGGGACTTGTGCCAGAGCTGCTGGCCCTTGCCATGTTTCACCCACTTTTTCAGCATCACCGTGGCGGCGGCAATCACACCGACCACGATCAGGCCATAGCGCGTGACGAAGTTGCTGATGGCCATCAGCGCCAGCGTAGGTTTCGGGAGTGTCGCCCCCATCTCGTCAAAGGTGTTGG
>JABDQT010000050.1 GCA_013042165.1 Kiritimatiellales bacterium
CACCATACATCAAAATTTTTTTACTCATGGTAATTACCTCGTTGTTTGTTCGAGCAGCCCCACGCCTGCTTACAGGTTAAAGCCTGAATCTTACCGCAGTCGCCGGCGATCCGCCGCACATTACCGATTCCGTTGCCATGCGCACTTGCCTCGCGCAATGGTTCTGCGCACAATGCGGCATTGAAAGGGAACTGCCATGGATAAGTTTATGCACAAGTTCGAGCGCATGATTGTATTAACCCTGTTGGGTTTCATGATGATTGCCGTGTTAATCTCCACCATCGAAGTCGGGGTCATCCTTGTCCAACAACTGATCCTGCCGCCCTTCATGCTGCTCGACGTCAAAGAGTTGATGGAGGTCTTTGGGGTCATCCTGATGGTGGTGATCGGGCTGGAACTGCTGGAGACCATCAAAGCCTACCTTAATCACCGGGTAATCCACGTGGAGGTGGTGTTGCTCGCCGCACTTGTGGCCGTTGTGCGAAAAGTGATCATTCTGGACTATTCCAAGGTCGATGCCAGCATGTTCTTTGCCGTGGCCGCATTGGTTCTGGCGCTTGCCGGCAGCTTTTTTCTGGTAAGGCGCTCCTTTACCGACAAACGGGATGAGACCTAATCTTCTTGCGGATCCACGGCGGCAACCGGCTCGGGTTTCTGCTTGTGGCGGGCGGCAAGAAGGTCATCCAGTTTGAGGCCGGTCAGTTCGGAGAGTGTGTCGAAAAGCTTATTCATCACGAAGAGCATGACGACGAGGCAGGGTACGAGCACCACGACATGACTCAGACCGGTCATTTTTCCAAGTTCGGCGGTGAACGCCTCGGTGCCGGGCTCGCTCTTCAGCACAATCTTTGCGAGCGTGTAGCTGAGTCCGGCAGAGAGAAACATCGAGGAGGCCAGTCCCCATGTCAGACCGACCAGACGCCGCTCAAAGGTTGCTTCCGAGTTTTTCTCTTTAAGCGCCCGCTTGAGCCGTTCAACATCAAACAGTGCCTCGGTCATCAACAGTTTCTTGATGAGCGGGAACGGCGTCTTCAGCGAAATGACGATCACCAGCCCGATGATCAGCGGAATCGCCGCCTCTTTGACGGCGATGTATTCGGGCGGGAGTTTGAGGATGCCGAAGACTCCCGTGAGCGTGACGCTGACAATGCCGATGATGGCCATAAAGTCCGCCTTCCGATCCCTGATGAGGGTACGTAAGCCATAGCTGATCGGGAAGGCCAGTCCCACCACCAGCGCCCAGACCGGTCCAAGATATTTTTCCTTGCTCAGGAAACTCAAAACGCCAACGGGTATGACCAGGTTGATGAGTATGCTGAACAAGGGGTTTTCCTGCCTATACTTGCCTTCGGTCATGGCTCCTCCAAAAAATCCAGTGTACGCCGGATCGGGCTTTAAGCAAACGGATTCGCTAATGGAGAGGCTCCGCTTGACTTCACTGTCGTTTAACCGTAACACATCGTACAGAATCCTTTTCAGACTGATGGCGGCTGGTGCGTATCCGAGCCGCCTTTTCAGCGATTTTCCTTACGTCGATAGCGCAGAAAAATAATCAGAAGGGAGCGGGTAGAATGATCAAGCTAGTCAGTATGGATGAAGTGTTTGCCATGGCCGTTCAGATTGAAGACAACGCGGCGCGGTTTTATCGCAAAGCGGCTGACCTCAGCAACGGAAAGTCCAGCACCGATGTTTTTGAAAAGCTGGCCGCCATGGAGGATGGGCATAAGCAGAAATTCGCAGCCATGCGCGAAGCTGCGCCCAGGCCGTCCGATGGGCCGGAAGAGCTTGAGCAGGAGGGCGCCATGTACCTCGAAGCCATTGCTTCCGGCTACCGCGTGGAGGGCTCGCCAAAGGTCGCCGAGGAGTTGACCGGCGGCGAAAGCGTTGTGGATATTCTGCGTCTGGCCACAGAGCTGGAGAAACAGGCGATTCTGTTCTACCTCGGGCTCAAGAAGGTGGTATCCGACGCCCCGACGCAGCAGGTTTTGGATGACATCATCGACGAGGAAAAGGAGCACTTCGTCTCGCTCATTGTCGAACTCAGAAAAGAAGAAGGCACCTAAGGCCGGCGGCGGATAAAGGTCGGCCGGCGGCGCGCGCAGGCTAGGCCCATTTTTCGAGAATCCCGCCGGCAGCGAACATGCGGCTGACTCTGGTCGTGACGGATGAATCTTCCACCAGCGGCGGGGCGTGGTGCGGCTTGAGCCGCGCGTCAATGATCAGCGAGCCGTTGCACCCCCAGTGCTTGAACCGGGCCTTTGCTCCCACTCCGTGAATATCGTGCGATGGATTGGAGCGAGTGAAGGTGACCCATAAGAAATTATCGAAGTCCACCGCACAGAATTCCGGATCATCGCACAGCACCACCAGCGGAAAGTCATCGGGCGAGATTTGCTTCTCCAGCTTTTTCGCCAATGTTTCCAGCTCGGACGGGGCGACATCATAATCGGAAAAGGCGGGGCCCGACACAGCCAGCACACCCGGCATCACCACGGCATGTGTTCCGTCGATCTCCAGCTTTGGCGGCTCCTCTTTGAGTGTTCGGAAGGCTTCGCCGCTGGCGGCGAACACCACCTTGGAACCGTGGTTCATGCCGGTGCCGGAATAGTCGAGCGTATCGATACTGGTCTCGGTCTGGAAGTGCAGGTCGCGCTCCCAGCGGATGCGGGCGAGCAGGTGCGCGAAGAAACTCGGAATATCATGAATGTCGAGGTACGGCGCATCGGCTTCGTTGATGATGAACAGGTATTTCGCAAGCGACAGCTGCCCCTTGCCAAGAACCGCGTTGGCAATGGTCAGCAGCTCCGAGGGCCGAATGGTTTTCACATACGGCGTGTAGCGCTCCTGCCCGATCGCCAGCAGCAACGGATGCACGCCGGCGGCATCGACCGCATGCACCGCCTTGAGGCCGGGAATCTCGGTGGGGATCACCGCACCGGTCATATCATGGATGACTTCGCCGAAGGTGCTGTCCTCCTGCGGGGGACGGCCGACCACGGTGAAGGGCCAGATGGCATCCTTGCGATGGAACACCTCTTCCACTTCCAGACACGGGAAAAGATGGTCGAGACTGTAGTATCCGAGGTGATCGCCGAAGGGGCCTTCGCGCTTCACATCCTTTTTGATGGTGCCGATAATGCAGAAGTCGGCCTCGGCGGAAATGGTCCAGTCCTTGTAGCGGGTGTAACGAAAGCGCCGGCCGGCCAGCAGTCCGGCAAAGGCCACTTCGGGCATACCTTCCGGCAGCGGCATGACGGCGGAAAAGCTCATGGCCGGCGGTCCGCCGATAAAGATGGCCACGCGGAACGGCTGGCCCCGATCCTGATGCAGTTTCTGATGCACGCCGATGCCGCGGTGGATCTGATAGTGCAGGCCGACTTCCCGGTCGGGAACAAACTCGTTTCCGCTGATCTGAATACGGTACATTCCGAGATTGCTCTTGAGCGGCTTGCCGGGATGGTCCGGATGCTCGCTGTACACCTGCGGCAAGGTAATGAACGGGCCGCCGTCATCGGGCCAGCTGGTGATTGGAGGCAGATCGCTCAGCGTTGCCCGGCACGCCAAAACCGGCGCCTTTTTCGCGGAACTCTTTTTCGGCAGCGCATGCAGGGCCGACCATCCGGCGCGCAGGGCGGTCAGGGGTTTCCTGAGCAAGGCCAGCGGGTCGGCTTTTGAGGCCACCAGCAGGGCGGCCTGATCGTAGGTGTCCTCAAAAATCAGCCGGGCACGTTCAGGCGTTCCAAACAGGTTGGATACGCACGGAAATGCGCAGCCCTTGACGTTCTCAAACAGGAGCGCGGGGCCTTTTGCCTTATAGATCCGCCGCTGGATCTCCGCCATTTCAAGATAGGGATCAACCTCTTCGGTTATGCGCAACAGGTGCCCATGCTTCTCCAGCGCTTGTACGGTCTCTCTCGTGCTTTGATATCCCATTCCGGCCCCAGGTTGTTTTGAGCATCATCTTTGAGCACCACGACTCAGGGCAAGTGGATTCCTGAACATTCAGCTGCGCAACCCACGCTATTCCCCCATCAGATCCGCTTCGACCACGCTTTCGGCGAAGCTCTGATAGGCAGCGCCGATCTGCTGCGCCATGGATCCGGGAAACGCATGAAAGGTTCTGTTTTCCAGCGCCTCGATAATACTGTCGGCGACCAGGGATGCCGGCTCGGCCATATCGTCGAGCCCCGCGCTTGCGGCCATCTGGGTGTCAATGGGGCCCGGGTGCACGCTGACAACATGCGTCCCCTGCTCTTTGAGCACATCGCGCAGCGCCTGGGTCATGGAATAGGCCGCCGCTTTGGAGGCGCAATAGGTTGCGAAGCCCGCAAAGCTTTTCATGGAAGCGAGCGAGTTGAGCTGCACGAATGCTCCGCCGCCATTCCCGGCAAGCACGGGAGCAAACGCCTGCGCCATGCGGATGAGTCCAAAGGTGTTGATCTCAAGCTCGAATTTAAACTCGTCGATCGCATGTTTGTCCAGTGGCGCGGCTGTACGCAGCACGCCGGCATTGTTGACAACAATTTCCACATCAGCCGCCGCCTTTGCAGCCGCCAGAATGGTGTCCGGGTGTTCCAGGTCGAACTGGATCACCTCCACCTTTCCGCCATGCACTTCAACCAGACCTTCCGCCGATGCGGGATTTCGAACAGCGGCATATACCTTGGCCGCTTCCTTGCGGAGCAGAGCTTCCAGTACTTCCAAACCGATCCCGCGATTTGCGCCCGTAACCAGCGCTGTCTTCCCTTTGATGTCATATTTCATACCTGCCATCCCTCCTTGAACTGCGTGAATTATAGGCCTAGAACAACAGTGCGACAATACTCAAAAGGCGGCCCGACAGGGTTAAAGCTTGCACGCAGTGTAAGGCTGCAGCGCGATGATCGAACTGCCAAAAAGATCGGAGTACATGATGAAGGCTTCAGAAAAAACGGAATTGGCGCTTATTGCGGCGGTTGTTACAACCGCGGTTCTATTTAATCGATATCTACCCCCGAGAATAGAGAGTGGCTATTTAATCCTCGTGCTGGGCCTGCTGTTTCTGTTTCAGACGCTACTGCGGGATCTCTGGTTGCTGTTCAGGCAGCGAAGCAGATCAAGAGATTCGATGCCCGTGGCCAACTGCATGTGTCTGGAGGCCGGGATCGGCTTCGTTCCGGTTGTTGCATCCGGGATTTTGCTATGGGGCGGTTTTAGCCGGGTGTTGAATATTTCCGTCTGGGCCTGGACCGGTGCGGTTGCGGGCGTACTGCTGACCGGCTTCTGGCTGAAGGATTATGTGATCGAGCTCCGCCCACTGCGCATACGCAAGGATCCCGATCACATCAACTTCATCTTCGGGCGAAAACAGCCGAAATAAGGCAAAGAAAATGAGTAGCCAAGGGGAAAGAGGAGTAGAACCCGAAGCTACTCAAGTGAAACCCAAACCCGAGTTTCTATCTAATTAAACGTCACGTAATCGGCTTTTCTTACACATGACCTCAGGAAAAGCTTCTAAAGACGCATAAATCAAGGCATCGGAAGGCCATCCATGCATGTCTCGGATCTTTCGAGCAACTCGTCGGGCAAGGGATAATCCTGCAAATTTCCGGCGAAAAACGCTTCGTATCCCTTGAGATCCATGAGGCCGTGTCCGGACCAATTCAGAAGAATGGTCTTTTCCTTGCCCTCTTCTTTTGCCTGTCTGGCCTCGCGGATCGTCTGAGCAATGGCGTGCGATGTTTCCGGCGCGGAGATAAACCCTTCGGTGCGGGCAAACTGCACGGCGGCTTCGTAACATTCCGTCTGGCCGATGGCGGCGGCTTCGATGTGCCCTTCGTTCACGGCATGGCTGACCATCGGGGCCATGCCGTGGTAGCGCAGGCCGCCGGCGTGCAACGGCGGCGGCACAAAGGTGTGGCCCAGACTGTGCATGGGCATGAGCGGCGTCATCATGGCCACGTCGCCGGAATCATAACGATATTTCGCGCGCGTCAGCGTCGGGCAGGCTTCCGGCTCGGAAGCAACGATGCGGATATCCGCACCGTGCATGCGTTCATTGATGAACGGGAAGGCAAGGCCGGCAAAGTTGGATCCGCCCCCTGCACAGCCGATCACCACATCGGGCGACGCGCCGATCTTCTTCATTTGGTTCTGCGCCTCAAGACCGATGACGGTCTGGTGCAGCATCACGTGATTCAGCACGGAACCGAGGGCATAGCGGGTATCTTCGCGCTGCACGCACTCCTCGATCGCCTCGGAGATGGCGATGCCGAGGCTGCCGGGCGTATCCGGGTCTTCGGCTAGAATTTTGCGGCCCACCTCCGTCTCCATGCTCGGGCTTGGCACGCAGTTACCGCCCCAGGTTTTCATCATGATCTTCCGGAAAGGCTTCTGATCGAAGCTGATACGAACCATGAACACCTTGCACTCGATGCCCCCGACAATTGCGCAGGCAAACGAGAGCGCCGAGCCCCACTGCCCCGCTCCGGTCTCGGTCGTGAGCTTCTTGATCCCGAACTGCTTGTTGTACCAGGCCTGCGCCACCGCCGTGTTGGGTTTATGGCTGCCGGCGGGCGAAACCCCTTCGTTTTTATAGTAAATCTTTGCCGGCGTTCCGAGCGCCTGCTCAAGGCGGCGGGCGCGGTAAAGCGGGGTCGGGCGCCAGATTTTCAGGTAGCCCATGATTTCATCGGGAATATCGACCCAGCGGTCGGTACACATCTCCTGCTCGATCAGGTTCATTGGAAAAACCGGAGCAAGCGCTTCAGGTCCGATAGGGTTGCCGTCCATATCGACCGGCGGAAGCATTGGTGTGGAAAAATCAGCGGCGAGATTGTACCACTGCTTCGGTAATTCGTCCTCGTTCAAGACCACCTTGATCTGTTCACTCATGCAACACCCCGCTAGGTTATCGAATATCCGTACAAAAACTACGCCAATTTAAGCAACCACTCCGCCGACGTCAAGATCATGACCCGGGTTTGTCTCATTGCGGAATGTTCAAGGAGCCCTCGGATTCCATATTCCACATCCGGCTGGAAACGCGTATTTGCGTGCCAACGATTTGCCCTTGACCATTGGGGACGATTTGTCACATTGTTTACCGATTTGATTTAAATCCATATTTTTAAGAAGGAAGTTACAATATGTTTAACCGGGCCATGGGAATGTTTTCCAGCGACATTGGAATCGATCTGGGAACCGCAAATACATTGGTGTATGCGCGGGATCGCGGGATTGTGATTCGCGAACCCTCGGTCGTGGCGGTACAGGCCGGCACGAATCGGGTTCTGGCCGTCGGCGACGAAGCCAAACGCATGCTCGGCCGCACACCGGGCAACATTGTGGCGATCCGCCCTCTGAAAAGCGGGGTCATCGCCGATTTCGAAGTAACCGAAGCGATGCTTCGCTATTTTATTCAGAAGGTGCATAACAGAAGAAGAATGGTACGGCCCCGAGTGGTGATTGCCGTACCCAGTGGAATCACGGAAGTGGAAAAGCGCGCAGTTAAAGATTCCGCAATGCATGCGGGCGCGCGCGATGTTTTTTTAATCGAAGAGCCGATGGCCGCCGCGATCGGGGTGGGACTGCCTGTACAGGAACCCGCCGGCAACATGATCGTGGATATCGGAGGGGGTACGACGGAAGTCGCCGTAATCTCTCTGGCCGGCATAGTTTACAGCCGGAGTGTGCGCGTCGGTGGCGATGAGATGGACGAGGCGATAATTCAGCACATAAAGCGGGAATATAATTTATTAATTGGAGAGCGAACCGCCGAAGAAATTAAGATTACAATGGGATCCGCCCTGAGCACTGGTGACGAAAGCACCATGGAAGTGAAGGGTCGTGACCTCGTAGCCGGACTGCCCCGGACGCTGACCATCAGCTCCGAAGAGGTACGCCAGGCCCTGCAGGAACCGGTGAATGCGATCGTGGAAGCCGTGCGCGTCACCCTCGAACGCTGTCTGCCCGAGCTTTCAGCCGATCTGGTCGACCGAGGCATGGTCCTCGCCGGCGGCGGTGCGCTGTTGCGCGGGCTTGATGCGCTCATATCGGAAAAGACCAGTCTGCCGGTTCACGTGGCCGACGATCCGTTGAGCGCCGTGGCCGAAGGCACCGGTATTGTCCTGCATGAAATTAATTTCCTTCGTAAGATGGCGGGGCCAAACAACTAGCTCCTTGATATAAATTCCTTCTGCATTTTGCTGACACGCCTCTCCTCCCTGATGGTAAGGGACGGATGGCTTTTAGGAACAGAAAACTGATGTATGCCGTTGCGGCAGCCCTGCTGCTGGCCGTGGTGTTTGTTCCGTTGCCCTCGCTCACCCTCAAAAGCAAGGGTGCGGTGCGGGGAACCATAGCGGGTGCTGAACGCGGAACCTCCGGCATATGGCAATGGTTTACCGAGGCGGCTGCGGCCGTGCGCGGCATCGGCGGCGCCGTGGAAAGAAACCGCGAGCTCTCGCAGGAGCTGGTTCGCACGCAGGCCGAACTCAATAAACTGAGCGATGTCGAGGCCGACAATGTACGCCTGCGGCGCGCCTTCGACTTTTTTCACCAAAAACCGTTCGGCATGGTGCCGTGCGATGTGGTCAGCCGCAACATCAGCGGATGGTGGAGCAGCGTGCGCATCGGCAAAGGCCGCAAGCATGGCATCCAGGAAAATCAGGCGGTGATCAGCCCCGACGGACTGGTGGGCCGAACCACCGAAGTCACCGCATTCGCCAGCGAAGTATTGCTCGTTTCCGACCCCGCCTGCCGCGTATCCGCGAAACTCAAGCGCGTGGACGTCTTTGGTCTCGTGCGCGGTGCGGGAACCACCCTCTCCGGTCAACCGAAGGCACGCATTGAATTTATCAACAAGGATGTTGAGATCCGCGTCAACGACGAGGTGGTGACCTCCGGCCTCGGGGCGTTCCCCAAGGGTGTGCACATCGGCTACATCAACAAAGTTCACCGCGATGCGTCCGGCCTGTTCCAGCATGCGGAGCTGATTCCACGCGCCACCGTCGGCCTGCTCGATTATGTCTTTGTGGTATCCGAAGCACAAAAGGAGCCCGCTCGATGAGATACCGGATCGTCATGCTCCTGACCATTGTGCTCGGCGCCCTGCTTCAGCAGTTTCTGCCGACGTGGCCGCTCTTTGGCGGCATCAAGCCGCCCATTCTTGCCGCCCTGACATTGTACTATGCGCTGCGTAGAAATGCCGGTGAAATGTGGCTGGCGGTTTTTGCGGCCGCCCTGCTGCAGGACGGGCTTGACCTCGGATCGTTCGGTCCTGCGCTGATTGCCTTTCCTGTGATTGGCCTGCTGGCGAACCGCATTCGTAACGAGGTCTTTGCCGACGGAATCTTTACGCAACTCTTTTTCGGTGCAGTCATCGGGCTCTTCACGACGCTCATCGCATTGTTCGTCTATGCCGTGACCGGGCAGCGTCCCCTCTTTTTTGGCCTGGCGGTGCTTCGGCTGGTCAGCTCGGTTTTGCTGGGCATGGCGACCCTGCCGGTGGTCTCACAGATCGTCAACCGGCTCGAAGTGTTCATCCCCGAACGCAGGGGGTACGGATGGCAATGATGGTCAGACGACAGCGTGCCTCGAGCCCGCTGGTCATCTGGGTCGTATTCGGCCTGATGTGCGCGGCGATGGGCCTGCTGCTCTTTGAGCTCTGGACGTTGCAGGTACAGAACAAGAGCGGCTTTGAGGAAGTCTTCCGGAGCCAAAGCGTCCGGCGCGTACGCCTGCCCGCCGTGCGCGGCAAGATCTATGACACCCACGGGGAGTGCCTGGCCGACAGCGTGCCGAACTACTGCATTGCCATCTACACCGAAGAGCTGCGGGCCCCCCGTTCGGGCGTGGCCAACACCCTGGAACTGATGCACGAGATCTGGGTCCGGGTCGGCCAGCGACCGGACATCACCTATCGCGACATTCAGCACCACCTGAGCGTGTCACCGCAGGAACCGCTCGTGGCCTGGAAGGCGCTGGATGACCAAAGCATCACGCGCTGGCGCAGGGCATTCGAGGAATGGACGGCGCCGCCAAAGGGCTCGCTGACCAACCGGCGCAGAAAAATTCCGGGCCTTGACCTGGGCAGACCGCTCGAAGGGAAATCGATTGTCATCCAGACCAGCGAACTGCGCAGACGCAGCACGACCACGGCAGCCAACACGCTGGAGTTGGTGTATGAAATTTCCGAGCGCATCGGCATTCCCCGCGCGGTTCGCTTCCAGGACATCAAGAACCACATTTTTGCCCGCCGGCCCCTGCCGCTGCTGGCCTGGCAGAACATTGACGACGCGACCATGGCCAAGTGGGCAGACGCCTGCTCCCATCTGGCCGGCACGGATATCTACTATCGGCCGGCCCGGAGCTATCCCCAGGGGGAAGCATCAGCCCACCTGATCGGCTATACCCTCGAAGCCGACGCCATCCGCGAGGAGGAAGGCGGTGAACGCATTCACTTCGATATGCGCGGCATCCAGGGCCGCTCGGGACTTGAAGGCACCTACAACGACCTGCTCGAAGGCGATCCCGGATACCGGCTGGTGCAGATCGATGTCGCCGGCTTCCTGCACCACGATCTGCAAACGCAGCCTCCGCAGCCCGGCGGCGATCTTCAGCTGACCATAGACGCCAACATTCAGCGCTTTGCCAACGAGGCTCTTGCCGAGAAGCAGGACGGCGAAGATCCGAATGCACCGGTTCGCGGCGCGGTGGTCGTGCTCGACCCCAACAACGGCGATGTGCTGGCGATGGCCAGCTCGCCCTCGTTCGACCCGAATATCTACATGCAATCCAAGTCCTATCGCCAGGCGCTCCTGAAGGATCAGACGGCGCGTACGTTCAACCGCGCGGTCTTCGGACAGTATCCGCCCGGCAGCACGTTCAAGCCGGTGGCCGCGCTGGGAGTTTTACGCGACCGATCCGATTATGCCGACACCGTTCACAATTGCCGGAACCCCTACGAGGTGGCGAACCGGCGCATGAAGTGCTGGATCCATTCGCGCTATGGCGAACACGGAAAAATCAATCTGCGCGAGGCGCTAATGCATTCCTGCAATGTGTACATGTTCGAGATGGCGCAGGCTGTTGGCTATGAGCCGATCCGAGCCATGGCCACGGAGTTTGGTCTCGGCCAGTATGCCGGACTGTTCCCGAACCTCGATGAGCTTCCGGCGCAGAAAGACCTCAAGTACGGCAACCTGCCCGCCACGGCGCTCAATACCATCGATTTGT
>JABDQT010000054.1 GCA_013042165.1 Kiritimatiellales bacterium
AGGCGGCCAATGCCAGAACGGAGCTGGTGAACATCAAGCGAAACGTATCGAGGTTTTTGTAATGGCCGACCTCATGCGCGAGGATGGCAAGAATCTCTTCCTGGGTATAGTTCGTCAGCAGGGTATCGCCTAGAACAATGCGCTTGGTACGGCCAAAACCGGTAAAGGCGGCATTGGCCGTGCGCGTCTTCTCCTGCAGCCCCCACTTGAAAATACCGATTACCTTGATGCCGGCGTCATCCATCATTTTTTTCACTGCCTCAGCCAGCTCTCCGTCATCCAGCGGCTCGAACTTATGGAACAGCGGAAGAATAATGACCGGGGCCAAGGTCGAAATCAACACGGCGAAGAGAATGTAGAAAACCGCGGCGGCCAGCCACCACCACTCGGTCATCAACCGCAGCAGCGCATAGATCACCGAAAAGAGCACGGTGGCCAGAAGCAGGTCAATGCAGAGCGATTTGATGAAATCGAACAGCCAGTCACCCAGCGTTTCGTTCGAAAGTTCAAAATAGTGCTCCAGCACAAATCCGCTGTAGAACGAAAACGGCGTCATGAACGCCGCAAACCCGAAGACCGAAATCAGCGTATAGACCGCATTGGAGACATACCACAGGTCTTCCCCAAAGCGTGCGGTCAGTCCATTCGACAGTGCGGCAGAGGCCCCCGAAAACTGGTAGGCGGCCAGCAAAAACCCCAACAAGACGATCTGCAACAGAAACAAGCGATTATGAATGGCGTCGTATTGCTTTGCCATCTCCTCGCGATTTATGGACCGGTTAAACATCTTAAAGCTCGCTGGTGTATCCCATGATCGTCAGCAATCGGTCAAGTTCGTCGTTATCGTGGTAATCGATTTCAAGAGAACCTTTAACCTTGCGACCGTTCGTCAGTGTTTTGGATGGCGAGATGCGCACACTGGTAGCGAAATACTGGTGCAGCTCATCCGAAAGGGTTTGCAGATAGTCGGCCGGCAGATCCGATTTTTCGGCGCGGGACTTTTTGGGAGGCATGCCCAGCTTCTTCACCACGCGCTCCAGCGCACGGACAGACATACCCTGCTTGATCGCGCGCTTGCTGAGCAGTTCCTTCTCCTTATCGCTGTCGACGGACAGCAGCACCTTGGCATGCCCGACCGACAGCAGGCCTTCGGCGACATATTTACGAATGCCGTCGGGCAGCTCGAGCAACCGAAGCGTATTGGCGACCGAGGCGCGCGCCTTGCCGACCTGTTCGGCCACCTTTTCCTGCGTCAGGTTGAACTTCTTCTGCAGCAGGGCGTAGCCTTCGGCCTCTTCGATCGGGTTGAGATCTTCGCGCTGCAGGTTTTCGATGAGCGCGATTTCCAGTGCCTTCTCATCGGAGGCTTCGATCACGATCACGGGGACCCTCTTCAACAGGGCGGCCTGAGCCGCGCGCAAACGGCGCTCGCCGGCAATCAATTCGAATTTGGTGCCGACTTCGCGCACCAGCAAAGGTTGAAGTACTCCGTGCACCTTGACCGACTCAACGAGCTCGCCCAGCGCTGCGGAGTCAAAAACCGTGCGCGGCTGCCACGGGCTTGCCACCACCTTGGAAATCGGCACTTCCTGCACGCCGCCGGCATCCGGCGCCGGAGCGACTTTTACTGCGGCCGGCTTGGTGGTGGCCTGCTGTTTGGCCGCCGTTCCATCCTTGATCAATACGTCGAGTCCGCGCCCGAGTCCTTTGTGTTTCCCTGCCATGCGATGTCCCACCTATCGTAAATCCTAGGGTAGAGGATCATTCCCTCAAACGGGGAAGAATGAAAGGTCAAAGTTTTAGAAGCATCGCTTTTCAGTCGTCCAGCCGCATTCTGGGCCCTTGCACCCGGCCCTCATCGGGCTGATTTTGCGCCTCTTCCGATTGGATCTGCGCATAGGACTTGATCTCAGACTTGTCCTCCTCCGGACAAAAGCAATCGCGCACCCAAACGAGATAGATGCAGGCCATCGCTCCCCAGACGCAACTGACGAACGTCAGCATGGCTGGATTAAAGACATGGTACTCGCCGAGCTGAGCGATCTGCCCGGCCGAATACCCCATGCGGGCATAGAGCACATCCATGTCCATCTCGGAAAAAGTCAGCATCATGGAGGAAGAGGTAATCAGCACGAGCGCATAGGCGCCCCACCATGCGTGCATCTTGCGCGTGAAAGCTCCCCAGCCCACGTAGCAGCAGGCCAGCGAGATCAGCAGTACGATCGTCAGGCCAGCTCCGCCATCGACAACCCGACCAAATAGGAAGACGACATAATGGGTGGGCGCGGCCATGACAATGGACAAGGTGCCCAAGGCGGAAACGAAACCCATGGCCATCAGCGGAAGCGGAATACGGTCCGTCCAGCAGGGGTCGGGATTGAGCCTTTCACAGGTGGTCTCGACCCCTTTCATGCTGTAAAAGACAATGGCGAACAGCGGAAACACAACCTGCAAGAGCAGCATGATCGAAGTCCAGGAATAGAGCATGACCAATGCGGCGTCAGGGTTTAACAGCCCCGAATCCGTCAAGAGATTGTGCATTTCTGGAAGAATGTAGAGCAGCATGGCCATCAGCAGCGTCCCGAAAAAGAGGGTCACCCATGCTCCGACCAGCACCAGCACACGGGCCCAGCGCCGAGCCTTCATGCTTCCCATGCCCATGACAATAAACCAACCGGTCAGATAGAACATGAATGCCATAACCACCCAGAGATGCCCCGGTTTCATGGCTCCCAGGCCGGTCGAAGAAAGGACCACCATCAGCAGCATCGCGAGCGAAAAAGAGAGAATGCCCAGCACGATCTCAAGCACGCCGGCAAAAACCAGTGCAACGGATCGATCCTTCTCCGGATCGCCTTCCAGCCAAACCCACTCACGGGCTTTCTTTAACACATCCTTCATACAAATTTTGTACAGTAGAGCAAATATGCGGGCTCTTGAGCCCTTATCCAACGCCTGAATTCAGTACCGGTGGCGAGGATATTCGCCTTTGCCTGATCCCGTCATGGGAGCAAGAATCGTGCCCCACTGAGCACGGGAGGGATATAATCGTGAAAACGGTCCGAAGGGAGCGGAACCTGCCGGAAAAATATCGATGTACGGGAACCGCACATCCCGGTAGGATTCGGAATATCGGGAGGTTTTAAAGATGGAAACTATTCGGGCGTTCATAGCTGTTGATATTGGAGACGAGCTGCGTGCCCATCTGGACGGGTTGCAGC
>JABDQT010000164.1 GCA_013042165.1 Kiritimatiellales bacterium
AATCACCGGGTTTCACTTTGGCCAATGAGCACGCCCGGGGCGTGCGGGCACATGAATCGAAAAATCTTTTCTACGTCGCCATGACCCGCGCCCGTGATCTCGTCGTCACGTCGGCGACCATCGGGCAGCGGCCTGATGGATGGTATAAGGAACTGGCGCCAATGATCGGCAATGCCATACCGGCCATCCCCTATTCCGCCCTTTCGGCAGCAGCCCAAACCGCAGTACTCAGTCCACTCACTCGCCCATCGCTACAGCAGCTGGCCGCGGCACTTGGCTCCCTTCCCCGGCCACCGGAAGCTCCGGCACTGCAACGCATACCTGCCACACGATTGGCCAAGGAACAGGATGAGCTGGATCCGGCCGAACCGGTTGATGACGGGCGCATCCAATCCATGGAGCATGCCACCGCACTCGGATCACTCGGCCATGCGGTGCTCGAGCAACTGTGCCTGAACGGATGGGAAGGCTCGGTGAGCGATTGGCTGGAGAGACTGCGAGAGGACTTTTTCATTTCAGGCAAAGATGCGTACGCCATGGCAGAGAGTATTGAACATACCCGTGCACTCATGATTGAACTGACCGGTAACATGCAGGAAGTACGCGCCGAATTCCCGTTTGTCCTCCATGAGGGCACTCACCTGATCGACGGGACAATCGATCTGCTGTGCAGATCCGCGGAAGGCTATGTCATCTTTGATTATAAATTTACCGGGGCCAATGATTCGGCTGTAACCGAGCAGTACCGCCGACAAATGGAGATCTATTCCAAGGCCGCCCGGCACCACTATCCTGATGCGGCGAAACAGGAAGCCAAACTGATTGTTGTTTCGAACGGAAAAGCCCGTGTTGTTTCCGTCAAATTTTAATCGCCTATCACTTGCAGTATTCCCTGATTTCAGCCACCCTTTTTAGACCATGAACGAAATCGATACATTGGTCATCATTCCGACCTACAACGAAAAAGAGAACATCAACAAAATTACGGAAGCCGTACTGGAGACATCGCCGCATGTCGACATTCTGTTCGTTGATGACAACTCGCCTGACGGCACGGGTGATCTGGCCGATGCCCTCGTGAAACAGTATGAGCGCGTGCATGTGATGCATCGTACTTCGAAAGACGGACTCGGGCGTGCTTATATCGCCGGGTTCAAATGGGCACTCGAACGGGACTATGCTTTTGTCATGGAAATGGACTGCGACTTTTCGCATGACCCGAAGGAAATTCCCAATTTCCGTGACAAGGTTATATCGGATTCTGATCTCGTACTTGGCTCACGCTACGTCGGCGGCATCCGCATCATGAACTGGCCGCTATCGCGCCTGATGCTCAGCCGTGGCGCAGGAATCTATGTCCAGCTGATTACCGGCATGCCGTTCTCCGACCCGACCGGCGGCTTCAAATGCTTCCGCCGCGAGGTACTGGAGGCCTACGACTTCGACAAGGTCAAGGCCAACGGCTACGGGTTCCAGATCGAGATGACCCACAAGGCGTGGATGAAGGGCTTCCGGGTTGGCGAGGTGCCGATTGTCTTTGAAGATCGACAGGAGGGCACCTCCAAAATGAGCGGAAACATTGTCTATGAAGCTCTTTGGGTGGTCTGGGCTCTCACCATTCGTAACGGATTTCGCCGCAATCCGCCGAAGAAGTTGCGGCGCTGATTGTCGCCCGATCAGGGGAACGGGCCTTCATTAGCAAGGGAGTGTCCGGCGAAGGCCGGCCGACGGCTAAGACAACAACCGCGCCAGTGCTGCCCATCGCTCGATCTCGATCACTTCCGGCCGCTCCGAGTGTTCGATGCCCGCATCCATGAGAATCTCATCAACCGGTTCGATTCCCATTTTCTTAAGGATCGTACCGATCTGCTTTCGCCGCTGTGAAAAGCAGAATTTAACCAGCTTCTTAAACAGCGGATACGCTTCGATGCCGACGATGGGTTCCTCGTGACGCTCCATCCTGACCACGGCCGACCACACCTTGGGCGGCGGCAGGAAACAGGTGGGGCTGATTTTCTTGATCAGCGAATTTGTATAGAACGCATCGGTCAGGATGCCAAGTACGCCATAGTGCTTGTTGCCCGGCGGCGCGGTCAGCCGATCCGCCACCTCCTTCTGTATCGTGAGCGACATCAGTTCCGGGCGATTCCGGCATTCGGCGATATCCACCATCAGCCGGCTTGCGACCGAATACGGCAGGTTGGCCGCCACCTTGGTGATTCCACTTTCGAAGAGTGCTTCGAGATCGACGTCCAAGGCATCGTGTTCGATCAATGTGAATTCTGAAAAACGCGTGTTCAGGTAGTTCACCATAACCGGATCTTTTTCAATGCAGGTAACCGATTTCGCCTTGGGGATAAGCCGTTCTGTCAGTGCTCCCAGGCCCGGACCGATTTCCAGAACAGACTCTCCGGCTTGTATATCGGCTGTATCAGCAATGATGTCGAGAATGTTGGCGTCGATCAGGTAGTTCTGCCCCAGTCCCTTGTTCGGACGGTGCCCCAGCTGTTCAAGCAACGCGCGAACCTCCTTCGGGCTGGTTAATCTCGGTTCAGTACTCATCGTATACTATTCCCCTCGCAGAGGCGCAGAGATCGCGGAGGTTGGCTTTTACTCTGCGTCCTCAGCGCCGCTGCGAGGAATTATTATTCATTTCCACGGGTTGGGCTTCCCGGCCATTTCGATGGCGAGAGCGATTGCGTGTTTCATACTTTTTGGCGAGGCCGCATTCCTGCCGGCTATACCGAAGGCGGTGCCATGGTCGGGCGAGGTACGGATGATCGGCAGCCCGAGAGTTACATTGACGCCTTCTTCAAAGCCGATCATCTTCAGCGGCCCCAATCCCTGATCATGATACATCGCCACAACCGCATCATATTTCCCGTTCAGT